>JAISWC010000048.1 GCA_031271245.1 Tannerella sp.
CCAATATGGTTTTTCCCCGTAAGACAGAATCCGGCGGCGAAAAGATTGAATATACGAATGACCGCATTCCCGTATTTGACGCCCGGGACGAGATGTACCGTCTTCTGTCCGGAAGCCGGAAAAGTTTGTGGATGGGGACGGCCGGTCTGATTTTCAAAGCTGCGCCGGCGGTACGTCTGTCAGCCGGCGCCGGATACGTGCAGTACGAGGAGACGCATGAATACGAGAAAATCGAGCCGATTACAGGCGCGCCCGGCGAGAGAGGCCGGGCCATAAACAGGGACGTTTCGTACCGGGGCGTGGCCATTGATGCGGATGCGATGATTGTTTTCGGGAAAAGGTTCTACGGTACCGTCGGATGCAGCGTATTGAATCTGAAATTCATCTACCCGAATGCAGGCATAGGTATTTTTTTGAACTAAAGCAGAAGCAGGATGAAAACAGGAACAAAACATATTGGATGGGTAACAGGTTTGCTGCTGGGCGTTTTGACCGGCTGTATGGAAGACGTAAAGCTGGGTACGGACGTGAAAAACGCCAAGGCTCCGGAGTTGACGGGCATCAGCAAGTCCACGAAAACGGCTTCTTCCATCACCCTGACGGCATCCGTGACGAGTGCAAACGGATATGAAGTGACCGAACGGGGTTTTTGCTGGGATACCCGCGAGATGCCCGAACGCGGAACGGACAATTTTGTCGCGGCAGGCGCGGGCCTGGGCGAGTTCAGCGCAAACATTGAGAACTTACAGGGGAATACGAAATATTACGTCCGGCCGTATGCAGTCAATCAGGTGAATATCGCCTACGGCGAACAAAGGGATATAGAGACGAACGACGGACTGGGCTTCGTCGAGACGTTCGTACCTTATGACATCCATGCCACCACGGCCATTTGTGGCGGCGTCATCAAGTCTCCCGGCGAAGGAAACATCGACGAGCGGGGCGTCTATATGTCTTTATCAGCCAGCATGGCAAACAAGGATTCCGTTCAAAGTGTAATGACAGCCGATTCCTTCATTTGTAACGTCTCCCGGCTGAGACCGTTGACTACATATTACGTGCAGGCGTATGTCAAGAACACGTTCGGAACCTTCACCGGCGGGATACTCTCCTTTCCCACCACGGACGGACGGCCGAAGATGGACACGGTGTCGGTTATCGACCATGTCAACTCCGGATATACCGACGTGACGCTGTTTTCGGCGATTCTGGACCTCGGCGACGGCATGTTCATCTCGCGCGGATTCTTCTGGAGCGAATCCCCCATGCCCGATACGACCAGTATTCTGAGGGCGGACAGTATCGTGACCACAGTCGCCGGGCCAAACATCAACCTGCAGTTTGTCGGACAGCTGGAAAATCTGAAACCGCAAACGAAATATTATGTGCGTTCCTTTGCCAAAAACGAGTTCGGACTGGGATTCAGTCCCGAGAAAGAGTTTTACACAAAAAGCGAGATGCCGACCGTCGAAACCCTGTTGCCGGAGGCAACCGCCAGCGGAACCGTCATCCTGAGCGGAAAACTGATTGACAGTGGGAAGACTCCCGTCACATCCAGCGGAATATGTTATTCCACCACGAATCCCGATCCTATGCTGACCAATGGAGGGAACCGTATCGAAATTTCGCCGGATGCCTCCCGGCAGATTCGTACGGAGATTTCCGGCTGGAAGGGAAGCATGACCTATTACGTCCGTATTTTTGCGACCAACGGGGAAGGCACTTCCTACGGCGAAGTAAAAATCCTTGAAACGCCGCGTATCTTCGGCGGCGGACTGGCGACCTATACAGGGGCGCCGTTGATACAAGGTTCCCCGGCCTATTTCTCCGTCGGCGACAGGGGCTTTTTGCTGGGCGGCGACCTCGGACTCGAATATACCAATAAATTATGGTCTTATGACGCCCTGGCGAATGATAAATGGCATGAGCTGACCTCCTACTCTTTCCTGGCGGAAGATCCCCTCAAATGGCAGGCCGCCGTTACCTACGAATCCAACGTATATCTCCTGGGAGGAATCAACAGCGCCTATGAGCCGCAGAATGTTTTCCTGCGCTATAATGCGGGCAGCAACATGTGGTATCTCTATCCTTCCGGCCCGGACTCGGCCTATTCCCGGGTGGGCTTTCGGTTCATGGACAGGGTCTGTTTTCTGGGAGGCATGAAAGATACGGCCAAGAATGAAGTATGGACCTTTGAGGTATTCCCGCCGAATCTCTGGTCGCGGGAAGCGGACTTCCCGGCAGCGCAGTACGGCGGAATTGCCGTGAACATAAGGGATACGGTTTACGCGGGTTTGGGGAAAAATACGTCCGAGGTTTGCAACAGGCGATTGTGGAAATCGTCCGATCTGACTGTCTGGACCGAAGAACCTTCCTGCCCGGCCATCACGAACGGTATTTTGGCCGGAGTGGCTTATAACGGTAATATCTATGTCATTGACGAAGCCCACTATATCATTGAATACAGCCCGTCTGCGCAGCTTTGGCGCGTAAAGTCGCGTCTGCCTGCAAACAACCGGAATGTTCACTGCATGTATGTATTGAACGGGACAATTTATATCGGTTTGGTGGGTATGAACGGCCTGATTACATACAATCCGATATGGGATAACTGACCGGGAAAAGACCGTTACGGGGGTGCATTTCAGATTGTCGCACCGACTGTCCAAACCCTTATTTTCTGCAAGTTCCCTTCGTTGCCTGCGATGCTTCTCCCCCTCTTCCCTTATTCCCTTATTATTTCATTCACAGGAAAATAAAATAAATAAGGGGAAGGAGGGAAGGGGACTTTCCGGGCTACTAAGGGGGCTTTTGGGGAATAAGGGTTTGCTAATCGCCTTCCTGTTTCGCGACAATTTGAAATGAACCCTGTTACGGTAATTTTTAAACTGGAAACAGTTACTTTGAATGTGAAAGTAGTTACTTTTAAACTGAATGCAGTTACTTTCGAAGTGAATACAGTTACTTTTAGACTGAAAACGGTTACTTTCAAATCTAAAGTAGTTACTTTTAAAGTGAATGTAGTTACTTTCAAATCTAAAGCAGTTACTTTCAAAGTGAATGTAGTTACTTTCAAACCTAAAGTAGTTACTTTAAACTGAAAGCAATTACTTTTAAAGTGAATACAGTTACTTTTAAGGGCTGAAAAATAAATGACATATAACAATAGACACAGCGACAGCAAACAACCATCCCGTCAGGGATGGCATGTCGGTAGAAAAACTTTGCTGTTTTTACATTCTTTCCGGCACGTCAATCCCCAGCAGCGACATGCCCGAGCGTATGATCTCCGCCACCTTGGCCGACAGCGCCAGCCGTTCCTGCCTCACGGATTCGTCAGGCTCGTTCAGGATGGAGCAGTCGTGGTAAAACTGGTTATACTCCCTCACAAGTTCATACACATAGTTGGCTATACAGGCCGGACTGTACGTTTCTCCGGCTTCCCTGACCACTGCCGCAAAGTCGGCCGCCAGCCGGATCAACGTTTCCTCCCTGGCCGTCAGAGGTGTCTGCAGAGACAGCTGTCCGGACAGGCCCCGTCCCTGTTCCGCCGCCTTGCGCAGGACGGAACAGATCCGTGCGTGGGTATACTGAATGAACGAACCCGTATTCCCGTTGAAATCGATGGATTCTTTCGGATTGAAAACCATATTCTTGCGCGGATCGACTTTCAGGATAAAGTATTTCAGCGAACCTAACCCGATGATACGGATGATTTCGTCCGCTTCTTCGCGGCTCAGGCCGTCCAGTTTGCCCAGTTCACTGGAAATCTCGCGCGCCGCAGCAATCATTTCCTCCATCAGGTCATCGGCATCGACCACGGTGCCTTCGCGGCTTTTCATCTTTCCTTCCGGCAGTTCCACCATGCCGTACGAGAAATGCACCAATCCCCGTCCGAAGGCAAAACCCAGTTTGTCCAGCAGGATGGAAAGCGTCTGAAAATGGTAGTTCTGTTCGTTGCCGACCACGTAGATCATGCGGTCGATCGGATAATCGTCAAAGCGCAGTTTGGCGGTGCCGATGTCCTGCGTCATATAGACGGACGTCCCGTCGGAACGGAGCAGCAACTTTTCGTCCAGCCCGTCGGCCGTCAGGTCGGCCCAGACCGAGCCGTCGTCGCGACGGTAGCATATTCCTTTCTCCAGGCCTTCCAGCACCTTCCTTTTCCCTTCCAGATAGGTCTGCGATTCATAATAAATGCGGTCAAAATCCACACCCAGCTGCCTGTACGTCGCGTCAAAGCCTTCGTAAACCCAGCCGTTCATCATCCGCCACAGGCCGATCACCTCCGCATCGCCGGCCTCCCAGCGGCGGAGCATGTCGCGCGCTTCGGCCATCAGGGACGACTGCCTTTCGGCTTCTTCCCGGCTCATGCCGCCGGCCTCGAGTGCCTTCAATTCTTCTCTGTAATGCCGGTCGAACAGTACGTAGAAGTCGCCCACCAGATGGTCACCTTTTTTGCCTGCCGAGGCGGGGGTCACTCCCCCACCCCACTTCTGCCAGGCCAGCATGGACTTGCAGATATGGATGCCACGGTCGTTGACAATATTCGTTTTCACAACCCGGCAGCCGTTTGCCTTCAGGATTTCCGCCAGGCTGTAACCAAGCAGATTGTTGCGGACATGCCCCAGATGAAGCGGTTTATTTGTATTGGGCGATGAATATTCAATCATCACCAGCGGCGACGGTCCGGTCGGCGGGCAGATGCCGTAGTGAGGCTGACGGTTGAGTTCATTCAGCAGTTCCATCCATCGCTGCGAGGTCACCGTCAAGTTCAGGAAGCCTTTGATTACGTTGAATGCCTCCACCAAAGCCTCGTCCCGCAACAGATAATCGCCGATTTCCCGGGCCGTCTGTTCGGGCGACTTTCTCGAAGCCTTCAGAAAAGGAAACACTACCAGCGTAAGGTGTCCCTGAAACTCCTTCTTCGTTTTCTGCAACTGTACCTCCCCGACATCCGTGCCGTAAAGGTTTTTGACGGCGGCTTTCACCGATGCCGCAAGCTCCTGTTCGATTGTCATAGCTGAAAAATTTCCGGCAAAGGTACGAAAAATTCAAAGATTCAAAATAAGACTTTTCCCCGGAACATTGCCGTATTTCCGAAAATTATTCGGGAAAGACGCAAAATCTGTGGATGTGGAAAAAAAATCCACAGGCACGGATGAAACATCTTCATCTGTGAAAGAGCCATCCACAGCTGTGAAAAATTTTTTTTCCGTGTGGGGAC
>JAISWC010000183.1 GCA_031271245.1 Tannerella sp.
CTGCGCCCATGACGCCATCCGTCTCGACGACCTCCGGAAGGCTTTCATCGTATACGACAGGTGCGTCGGCTGCGGACAGTGCGTCGCTCTCTGCCAGTACGACGGCGCTGTGATGGGCGAAGACGATACGTCCGAACGGCTGAACTGTAAGATTGCGGAATATGCCGGGGCGGTGGTGCTGGGCAAGCCGCACTTTCACGTGAGTTTCATCATGAATGTATCGCCGGAATGTGACTGCTGGAATCATAACGATGCGGCCATCGTGCCCGACCTGGGCATCCTCGCATCTTTCGACCCCGTGGCGCTCGACCAGGCCTGCGCCGATCTGGTTACCCGGGCGCCCGTGCTGCCGGGAAGCAAACTGGCCGAAATGTATCCGGAGGTATCGCTGGAAGGAAAGGATAAATTCCGCCTGGTACATCCCGACACGCACTGGGAAGCCGGACTGGATCAGGCCGAAAAGATCGGCCTTGGAACACGAAAATACAAACTGTCTGCCGTATGAACCAAACGATTTGCGCCCTGTCAACCGCTCCGGGAACGGGCGCCATTGCCGTTATCCGCGTTTCGGGTCCCGAAGCGATTACCGTTTGTGACCGCCTGTTTTTCCCTCATACGGCAGGGAAGGATTTGTTTTCGCAGCCGGCGCATACCGTCGTTCACGGCAGCATCCGGCACCATAACGAATGGATAGATGAAGTAACGGTATCCCTGTTTCGCGCCCCTCATTCGTTCACGGGCGAGCATACGGTAGAAATCACGTGCCACGGCTCTCCCTATATCCAGCAGCAGATTTTGCAACTGCTGATCGGGAAGGGCTGCCGTCTGGCCCTACCCGGCGAGTTCACACAGCGCGCTTTCCTGAACGGCAAGATGGACCTGTCGCAGGCAGAAGCGGTAGCCGACCTGATCGCATCGTCTTCGGCCGCATCCCATCGCCTGGCCATGAATCAGATGCGCGGCGGATTCAGTCGCGAACTGCTCCAGCTTCGTTCACAACTGCTTAACTTTACCTCCCTGATTGAACTGGAACTGGATTTCGGGGAAGAAGAGGTCGAATTTGCCGACCGGATACAGTTGAACCGGCTGGCGTTAATGATCAGGAAACAGCTTTCCCACCTGGTACAGTCGTTCAGTATGGGAAATGCGATTAAGAACGGAATTCCGGTAGTGATTGTCGGCGAAACTAATGTGGGGAAATCGACGCTGCTCAATCATTTACTGAATGAAGAAAAGGCGATCGTCTCCGAAATTCACGGCACGACGCGCGATGTCATTGAGGATGTGGTCAACATACGCGGTATTTCGTTCCGTTTCATCGATACGGCCGGCCTTCGCGACACGGGTGACGAGGTGGAGATACTGGGTATCGAACGCACTTATCAGAAAATCCAGCAGGCAACCATCGTTGTCTGGATGATTGACGCCACTCAGTTTAGCGAAAAGATAGAAAGCATAGCCGAAAAGATTATCCCGAAAACCAGGGATAAACAGTTAATAATCACAATCAACAAGATCGACCGGATTTCAGCGGAGGAAAAACAGGTACTGGAAGAAGAGTTCCTGCCGCAAATCCCGGCTAAGCGGATTTATCTTTCCGCCAAGTACAGGCAAAATACGGAAGCCCTGGAAACAGCCCTGCTCGAGGCGGCCAGCCTGCCCAAGCTTGACGGCAATGATTTTATTGTCACCAACGTGCGCCATTACGAAGCCCTGTCCAAAGCGCTCGAATCCGTCCGCCGCGTGGAAATGGGTTTGCAACAGGGCGTATCGGGCGATTTTGTGGCGCAGGACATCCGCGAATGTATGCACTACCTGGGCGAAATCACCGGCGAAATATCTGCAGACGAAATACTGGGGAATATATTCAGGAATTTTTGCATCGGGAAGTGACACTGATGGAAGAGCAAAGACAGGAATAATCATGCAAAATGAATTAATTCAATACACTGCCGAACTTGACCGCATCTACCGTGCAGGCAATGCTACCGAACATTCCTACCGTCCGGCATTGCAGCGCTTGTTGGAAAATATAACGCAAGGACTGAAAATCACCAACGAACCCAAGCGCATTGCCTGCGGCGCTCCCGATTATATTGTGAGCCGGAATGATATTCCCGTCGGATATATTGAGGCTAAAGATATTGGCAAAAACTTGCAGGACAAAGAATTTCGGGAACAGTTCGACCGGTATAAACAATCATTAGACAATTTGATTATTACCGACTATCTTACTTTCCGGCTCTTTGAGAACGGCGGGTTGGTAACTTCCGTCACGATTGGCGAAATTACCGACAAAGGAATCAATCCGCTTATCAATCATATTGAGGCATTTGCGGAATTGATAAATATTTTTACCGGCTATGAAGGACAATGGATACAAACCTCCGAACACCTGTCGAAAATGATGGCTTCCAAAGCGCGGTTGATGGCAAAAATCATTGAAAATGCGTTGAATGACGAAGCTGCCGGTGGAATATCCGAACAGCTAACCGGTTTTCGCGAAATATTGATACACGACATCTCGCATAAGGAATTTGCCGGCATTTATGCACAGACCCTCGCTTACGGAATGTTTGCCGCCAATTTGAACGACGAAACAGCCGATACGTTTACCCGCAGCAAAGCGGCTCAGCTTATTCCGCAATCCAACCCGTTCCTTCGCAAGCTGTTCCAGTACATTGCCGGATACGACCTCGATGTGCGTATCTGTTGGGTGGTGGATGATTTGGCGGATTTGTTCAACTATGTGGACGTTAATGCTATTTTGAGGGAATTTGATAAAGCGAAACATGACCCGATCATTCATTTCTACGAAACATTTCTTGCCGAATACGACCCTGCTTTGCGCAAAAGCCGCGGCGTTTGGTACACTCCCCTGCCGGTGGTGCAATTTATTGTCCGAGCTGTGGACGACATCCTGAAACAGGAATTTGGTATTACCGGAGGATTGGCAGATACTTCAAAAATAAAACGCAAACAACAGGACGGTACGGTTGCAGAAGAAGAAAAAGAATACCACCGCGTGCAGATTCTTGACCCGGCAACCGGCACAGGAACTTTTCTGGCGGAAGTGGCGAGAAACATTTACCGGCGTTTTGAAACA
>JAISWC010000223.1 GCA_031271245.1 Tannerella sp.
TGCATTGCCACAGGGGACACTTTGTCCTTACGCCCATCCCACATTTCGAAATGCACTTCGCGCACAGTATAATTCTCCATTCTCCATTCTTTTTCGTATTTTTGTCGCGGAAAAAAGTATCAAATGACATTAAAAAGACAACGCTATGGCAAAGGTAACTAAAGAAAGTGCACTGCTTTATCACTCGGAAGGCAGGCCGGGCAAAATCGAAGTCATCCCCACCAAACCTCACAGTACACAGTCGGATTTATCGCTGGCCTACTCCCCCGGAGTGGCCGAGCCGTGCCTCGAAATCGAAAAAAACGCGGAAGCCGCTTACGATTATACGGCCAAAGGCAATCTGGTGGCCGTGATCTCCAACGGTACGGCCGTGCTGGGGCTGGGCGACATCGGCGCACTGGCCGGCAAACCGGTGATGGAAGGCAAGGGACTGCTGTTTAAAATATTTGCGGGCATCGACGTGTTCGACATCGAAGTGAACGAAAAAGACCCGGAGAAGTTTGTCCAGGCCGTGAAAGCCATTGCCCCCACGTTCGGCGGCATCAATCTGGAAGACATCAAAGCGCCCGAATGTTTCGAGATCGAGCGGCGGTTGCGCGAGGAGCTTGACATCCCCGTCATGCACGACGACCAGCAAGGCACGGCGATTATCTCCGCCGCCGGACTGCTCAACGCCCTTGAAATGGCCGGTAAACGGATCGAAGACGTCCGGATCGTGGTCAACGGCGCCGGCGCGTCGGCCAGTTCCTGCACGCGGCAATACATGGCCCTGGGCGCACGACGGGAAAACATCGTGATGTGCGACAGCAGGGGCGTCATCTCCGTCCGCCGGACGGATTTGAACCGGGAAAAGAAATTCTTTGCCACGGAACGCGAAGTGAATACACTGGCCGAAGCCATCGCCGGCGCCGACGTGTTTCTGGGACTCTCGGTGGCCAACGTGCTCACGCCGGAGATGGTGCAGAGCATGAACGACAACCCGGTTGTTTTTGCGCTGGCCAACCCGAACCCCGAGATTTCGTATGAAAAGGCCAAATCCTCGCGACCGGACCTGATTTTCGCGACCGGACGTTCCGACTATCCGAACCAGATCAATAACGTACTGGGCTTTCCGTACATTTTCCGCGGCGCGCTGGACGTGCGGGCAACCGCTATCAACGAGGAAATGAAACTGGCGGCGGTCAAGGCCCTTGCGGCGCTGGCCAGGGAATCCGTGCCGGATGTGGTGAATGCGGCCTACGGACTGACGCAGCTGACCTACGGACGCGACTACCTGATCCCCAAACCGATGGATCCGCGCCTGCTGACCTGGGTATCTGTCTCGGTAGCCAAAGCGGCGATTGCATCGGGCGTCGCCCGCCGAACCATTACCGACTGGGAGGCGTATAAAAACCGCCTGCAGGACCTGATGGGTTACGACAACAAGTTAGTGCGCCAGTTTACCGAGATGGCCAGACGCGACCCGAAACGGGTGGTATTTGCCGAGGGCAGTCACCCGAACATGCTGAAAGCGGCCGCTACCGCCCGCGACGAAGGCATCTGCTTCCCGATCGTGCTGGGAAACGACGAACGCATCGCGAAACTGGCGGCCGAACTGCACATCGACCTCGAAGGCATTGAAATCGTAAACCTGCGGCACGACAACGAGGCCGAACGCCGCAAGAAATATGCCAAAATCCTGGCGAAGAAAAGGGCGCGCGAAGGCGTCACCGTAGATGAAGCGGTGGACAAAATGTTTGAACGCAACTATTTCGGGATGATGATGGTCGAAACGGGCGACGCCGACGCCTTTATCACCGGCGTATACACGAAATATTCCCATACGATACAGGTAGCCAGGGAAGTAATCGGTATCCGGGAGGGATACAAAACCTTTGCCGCCATGCACATCCTGAGCGGTAAAAAAGGCACCCTGTTTCTCTCCGACACGCTGATCAACCGCAATCCGTCGACCAACATCCTGACCGACGTGGCCAAACTGACGTGCGAAGCCGTTCAGTTTTTTGCCCACGAGCCAGTCGTAGCGATGCTGTCGTATTCCAATTTCGGTTCGGACACGGAAGGCAGTCCGGCACGTGTGCACGAAGCCATCCGTACTCTGCAGGAAACCTTCCCGAACCTGGCCATCGACGGTGAAATGCAGGTGAATTTCGCGCTGGACCGGAAACTGCGCGACGCCAAATATCCCTTCACCCGCCTCTGCGGTAGGGATGTCAACACGCTGGTATTCCCGAATCTGACCTCGGCCAATATCGCCCAGAAGATGTTACGGGAGACGGGCAGCGGCGAAATGATCGGCCCGATTCAGGTCGGACTGAAGAAACCCGTCCACTTTACGGACATCGAAAGCTCGGTACGCGACATTGTCAATATCACAACCGTAGCCGTTATCGATGCTATTGTACACAGGAAAAGATTTGAATTGAAAGTTGAGAATGATTTAGTGGTTAGTGATGAAAGATGAGCGTTGAAAAGCCCGAGAAATCCTTACCTGTTGTTGAAGACTTTGATTTGGTTGATTCCTTCGACTGAGGTTCGACTAAGGTTCGACTAAGGTTTGACCGGGGAATAGTCGTAACGGAGGAATAAAACAACAGCGTTTTTTTAATGTTTTACAGATTGCTTCCCGCAAAGATACCCGAGTGATTACAGTCTTCCGTCACCCCGGCTACTGTCCTCTTGCCTGCTCGCTAGGGAAATCAAAAGCATCAACAGTTTTTCCGGAGCGCTGGAAACAATATTCACAACTGTAAAATCCATCCGGCGTAAACTATTTGTACGCGTCGACGAATACGATCATTTTGCCAATGATCTGATTGCAATGGGAAAATACATGGGTGAGGAAGTCTATAAGACGATGGTAACAGCCAACGGGCTTGTCCGCGATTTTTACGAAACGCTGAAAACAGGTACATCCAGAGTCATAGACCGCATCTTTATCACCGGCATTTCACCGGTAATGCTCAACGACCTGACCAGCGGATTCAATATTGCAGACAACCTGACGCTCGCATTGCAATACAACGAAATGATGGGCTTTACTCAGGAAGAAGTGGATGCATTGATGATCGAAACCGGGGTCGATCCTGACTGCATCAATGTGGACATGGAACTGTATTACAACGGTTATCTTTTTAACGAAGACGGAGAAAACAGAGT
>JAISWC010000270.1 GCA_031271245.1 Tannerella sp.
CCGTCCGGACGGGTATAGCTCCGTCCGGCGCCGGTAATAATGTTTAAAGAAGCCGGTTTTGAAAATTTGGTCGTGTCGATTACATCGTTTAATTTCAATAAATTTTTTGCCGCTTCATCGTGCATCCCAACGCCGAGTTTTACTTCAAAAGCAGCCCGGGCGCCGCCGTTTTGTCGAACGACCGCATCTTCAAGCGATACATCCAGCAGAGCCTGCCAACCTCCTTTGATATTTCAAACGCATTCTACAAATCGACAGGCGCTTGTTTTACGGATCATCAAAGACATTGCCCTCCTCTGTTACGGAATGATAGCGCTCAGGATGTAGCCCCAGGGGCCTTTCTCGCCGCGGGTGTTTTCCCAGCGGAGGCAGACATAGACGGTCTGTCCGCGCAGGCTCATGTCGAAGTCGAGGAAGACCGGCGTCCGGGTGCTGAACCTGGAGGACGGAATGTCCTCGACTGAGGCGGGCGGCGTGGACATCACTCCCATGCGAATCTCGCATCCGTGCACGCCGTGAGGCTTCGCACGCCGTTTGCTTTCGCAGTCGCGGAAGTCGAGGCGGAGCTGGTGCGGGCCAACGGGCATCAGCGTGCCCACGGGCCACGTGTGCGGCACGGCGACACGGGTAGGCGTGGTGTCATAGTCGGTCAGTCTGATTTCGAGGCGTTCGTCTTCAGTGAGGCGCGGATTGACGCGCAGTCCCTTGACCAACATGCTGACGTGCGGCTCGTAGGCCTTGCGTGCAGCCTTTTTTTCGGCGGTGATGAGCCGCGTCCGCGTGAGCGGATCGCGCCAGGCGCTATATTTCGCGTTCCAGAGGTTGGCGGCAGGGTTGAAAACCTTCGTCATCCAGGCCTGATCCAGCACCCATTTCGTGATATTGACATTGGCTTTCTCGCGCAGATACTGCTGCATGATATGAAAGTCGGCATCCTTGGTCGGAATAATTCTTCTATTACTCATATTTTACGGTTTTTACGGGTTAATACGCCATTTGTGGTTTCCGGATATGCGCATAAACGGGTGACATACGCGCGCAGATGGACGAAATACGCGCGTATGCGAGTGATATACGCGCGTAGACGGATGAAATACGCACGTATGCGGTTGATATGTGCGCGTAAATGGATGAAATATGCGCGTATGCGGGTGGTATATGCGCGTAGACGGATGAAATGCGCGCGTATGCGGATGATATACGCGCGTAGATGGATAGCATACGCGCACAGACGGGACAAATATTCGGAACAAACGGATTATGCGGCAGAAAAAAACATAACGTTTTCACGCCGTTTGTTCCTGCTCCCGATACAGTCAAAGTCTCTTTTTTCATCATGATCTCTTTTTCTATTTCGCACAAAGATATATGTTTTTCCGAATTTTTTTTCCGGATGAGACACAAAAAATCATGCCGAAGTAAAGTTTAACGTTATTTTTTCATAAGGTTTTTGCCGGTAGAACAATCTTGTTGAGATGAATTCGTTTTATTATCATCGACTAAAAACAAATTCGTATGAGACGATTATTTACTTATCATGCAGGCAAGCCATCCGGCCGGGGGCGCCGCAGACGGGCGTTATCCGCGCTTTTGCTGTTTCTGCTGAGCGGAACGGTGCTTGTGAATGCCCAGGAATCCGTCGATTACATTACCCTTAGCGGGACAGTCAAGGATTCTTACAGCAGGAAGAAAATCGAACACGTCAGCGTCACGGCGGTGGGTACGCATGTCGGAACCGTCACCAATGAAGACGGGGAATTTACCCTTAAACTGCCTGCCGGTCTGGAGGCAAATGAAATCGAATTTGCCTGCCTGGGCTATTACAATACACGCATCCGCATCTCCCGGTGGCAAAATCAGCAGACCTGTTTCCTCAAGCCGCATTCAATCCGGTTGAGTGAAGTTGAGGTACTCAGTTGGCAAAATCCGCGCGACCTGATCAAAGCGGCATTAAGCAAGGTAGAGCAGAACTACAGCATGAACCCGAACCTGCTTACCGGTTTTTACCGGGAAACCATTCAAAAAAGAAATAAATACATTCACATCACGGAAGCCGTCGTGCATATTTACAAGCACTCCTACCAGGTGGCAGACGTCGAGAACGACCGGATACAGATCCTGAAAGGGCGGAAACTGGTCAGTCCGAAACCGGGTGACACGCTGAACGTAAAATTCCTTGGCGGGCCGAATATGGCCGTGTACATGGACGTCATCAAAAACCCGGACCTGTTGCTGTCCGGCGAAATGCTGCCCTGCTATTCATACAGAATGGGCGAAACGGCCTCGCTCGATGACCGGCTGCAATACGTTGTGCACTTCCAGCCGCAAGTCGCCCTGCCGGTACCCCTCTATTCCGGAACGTTTTACATCGACCGGGAAACCCTGGCCTTCACCCGCGCCGAATTTAGCATGGATATGAAAGACCGGCTGAAAGTAATCGGCGTCATCCTGAAGGAAAAGCCGGCCGGACTGCGATTCTCGCCCGAAGAAGTCTCGTATGTGGTCACTTACAAACAGCACAGCGGCAAGACGTACTTAAACTACATCCGCAACGAGATTCGGTTCAAGTGCGACTGGAAACGGAGACTGTTTGCGACGAACTATACCATTATCGACGAGACGGTCGTTACGGACATTCAGGAAGAAAACATTCGGAAGATACCCGCCAGGGAAGTCTTTTCCATCAGGCAATCCCTGAGTCAGGAAGTCCCGGCCTATTTCGACAGTGATTTCTGGGGAGCCTACAATATCATCGAACCCGCCGAATCGCTGGAAAATGCCGTAAACAAACTGAAGAAACAGCAACGCAAATCTCAATAACCGAAACGTCATGAGAAAAGAAATGTTTTTATGGGCGGCGCTGATGACCTGCCCGCTCGCTGCACAGGAGCAAAAGGACATCGAACTGAAAACGGAAGTCTCGGAAGCAACCGTTTTCATCAAGGGTGCACAAGTGACACGGAAAACGACCGCGAACTTTCCGGCCGGGCGCAGCACGGTCAAGTTCGTTAATCTTTCGCCCTACATCGACGCCAAGAGCGTACAGGTCAAAGTCGACGGCGAAGTGATGGTACTGTCCGTCAATCATCAGGTGAACTTCAGCGATACCGTCCGGCTGTCCGGAGAAGTGGAAGCGCTCGGGAAACAGCGGAAGGCGCTGGACGAAAAAGTCCGAACGGAAACGGTACTGAAGAACGCCCTGAATCAGGAACTTGTTTTCCTGGCCGAAAATCAGAAGATGGGAGGTACAAACGGCGTCAATTTCGACAACCTGAAAACGGCGTCGACCTATTACGGCGAACGCTTCACCGCGCTGAAACTGAAAGAAATCGAAATCGATCGGAAAATAGAAAGCCTGACGGAAGAAATCAGCGCCATCGACCGTAAAATAGCCGTGACAGGCCATACGAAACCGGAACCGGCGGGCGAAGTCGTCCTGAATGTCGACTGCAGGGCGGCGGTACGCGCTCCCGTCGAACTGTCGTACTACGTCGAAAATGCCGGCTGGTTTCCGTCGTACGACATCCGCGCAAAGGACATTTCCGAACCCGTGGAACTCGTCTACAAGGCGAACGTCATGCAGAATACAAAGGAAACGTGGCGCAATGTCCGCCTGAAAGTCTCGTCGGCCAATCCCAACCTGGGCAACGTGGCGCCGAAACTGAAAACGTATCTGCTGGACTACCATACCCGTCCGCCGCGGTACGATACGGACAGGCTGTCGAATCAGGTCAGCGGACGCATCCTCGACGCTGCGGACGGCGAACCGCTCGTCGGCGTAACGGTGACGATCAAAGGCTCTACCATCGGGACGGTCTCCGACGAATCGGGACATTATGCACTGCCCGTTCCGGCGGGAGGCGGCGAGTTGGAGGCATCCTACGTCGGATACAAGACGAAAACCCTGCCCATCCACGAGAGCAGCATGGATATTCTGCTGGAGGAGGATAACCGGGCAATGGAGGAAGTGATCGTAATGGGATACGGCACCGCCAGGGGAGAAAATGGGGTGGCGGATATGGAATCTGCCCGGCCGGTCGCAGCGCGGTCGCAGCAGCTAAGGGCAGCGGCGAAAAGCGTTCCGGTGCCGGTCATGCAGGTCGAAAACCGGACGGCGGTGACGTTCGAAATCAAAACGCCCTATACGGTTCTTTCCGAAAACCGCCCCGTAACAATCGAAGTGGAACGCTATTCGGTTCCGGCCGAATATGAATACTGCTGCGTGCCGAAAATCCATGCGGACGCTTTTCTGCTGGCCAATATTTCCGGATGGGAACAGTACAGCCTGCTGGAGGGAGAAGCAAATATCTTTTTTGAAAACATGTTTGTCGGAAAGACGATTCTGGACGTGCGTTCGTCGGGCGACACGCTGAACCTGTCGCTGGGACGCGACCGGAACATTTCCGTCAAACGGGAAAAAGTCAGGGAATACAGTACGCAGAAATTCCTGGGCAGCAGGACCGAAACCGCACGCGACTGGAAAATTACGGTGCGCAACAACAGGAGTCAGCCCGTTTCGATGGTCGTCTTCGACCAGATTCCGGTTTCGACCCTGCAGGAAATCGAAGTGACTGTCGACAATCTTTCCGGCGGCACGCTGAACGACGCCACCGGCGAAGTAAAATGGAAATTCAGCCTGCCTCCGGCCCGGACAAACGAACTGGAACTAAGGTATAAGGTGAAATATCCGAAAGGGAAGTCGCTGCTTGTGGAGTGACGGCGATCAGGATTCGCGCGGAAGACGGAGACCGTCAAGCTGTTTTTTCAAAGCGGCAATGACCCGGTCTTTTTCTTCCAGCTTCACATTAACTGCTTTTCCGATACGGAAATTCAACTTGTTTCCGCATAAACAGCAAAAGAATCCGCTAACGCTTAATCAGTTTCGCCGTCCGGACAGTCCCGTCCGAGCGGATGGAAAGAATGTACATCCCCGGTTTCAGGGACGAAATATCCAGTTGTCCGGCGCTGAACGAAGCAGACAGGATTTCCCTTCCCGTGAAGTCATAAATCGAAACATCTCCGTTCATCACTCCGAAACGAATCACGTCGTAAGCCGGATTGGGATATACGGCCGGTTTCTGTTCCGGAACGGACTCGATTCCCTCCGGACGCAGCGAGGCGTGCGAGGTAATGAATTTCGTGATTTCCTCCACGTAATCCATGCAGTCGCCGGCTTCCTTCCGGAAGAAATAGCCGTGATTCGAACCGTTCATTCTGTAATGCATGACTTCGTATTCCGGGTGCGGAAAAGTAATCTTTTCGACCGTGATGCCGTTTGTCGAAGGATAATACCTGACGTCTTCCGTCACCGGCGTGCCCGCGCCGTTGGTTTGCGCCCAGTAGTCGATCACCTCCTGTTTGGGACGGGCCAGGTAAACCGTCGCTCCTGAATTTTCCATCGAACCGGTATAGGGTACCACTTCGTCCGTCACGCTGTGAAAATCGCATACCGGCACTTTCATTCCCTCTCCCATGCCCCGGATGTTCAGTCCCATCGAACCGACGATGGAGACGATTCCCGCCAGCTTCACGGGCTGTTTCAACGCAAACTGATAGGCCATGTAGCCTCCCATCGACGTGCCGACCAGAAAGATGTTTTCCGATTCCAGGGCAAATTCTTCCAGTGTCTGCCGGATCATCAGACGGATAAATTCCACATCATCCACCGACCCGTTCAGTTCGTCATCCAGCAGTACGATATTCCCGAACTGCATAACCGCCTTCACTTTCAATCCGCAGCCCCAGACCGCCTGGAGGAAAAGATTGTTTCCGGTGAACAGGCCAATCGTCGCCGCCTTGGTGATCAGGCTCTCGTTTTGTTCGGGCAAAGCCTGCGGCGCAACAATCAGGAAGTTTAACGAATCCGCTATTTTGTAGATGGGATAATCGTCGAAGAAATTTTCCATCGAACCGTTGAATCCATGCAGACAGACAATCAGTCCCTCCGGACGGGAACGGGTATTTTCAGGTGTATAAACCAGGTATTCCCGGTCAAAATCTCCTGCCTGCATCGTCTTCCTTACCGGATTTGCAGCCGTCAAACCGGCCGTTGCCAGGCAGAACGTCATCCATATTGAGAACCTCTTCATTTTCATTTTGCATCCATTTTGTTATTCCGTGCGTACCGAAACGCCTGACAAAGATAGTATATATGTAAGGATACCGGAAGAAACGGAAGAAAAAAAATCAAAATACCCCGAACGGGACGACCGGGCCGGCATGATATGAGAATGGCGATGACGACTGCCGAAACATCCCCGCTTATCCCTTGTCATTATTCAGAAGAATCTCCGGAAATTGTTGCATGGTGGACGATTGCTGCAAGAAATTCGCCGTCGAGTTCAATTTTTATGTAACTTTACCCGCGCAAATTCAACATTAAACTTGACTTATGAGAAAAATATTTCTGATTTTCAGTGTCTTGTCGCTGGTTTCCCCATGGGGAATCTCACAAACAAAGAATGTCGATATCGACAATATATGGTTTTTTTATGCTTGTCGGATGTTCCCGACGCAACCGAGAGACCCAATTCATTTTGCGTATGCCGCACGCATCAACGCGAGCAGCGTGGCGAAAAAGAATCTCCGGATGGAGGCGCTGCAGGAGGCGCTGTATATCGAAGGACAGGTACAGACGGCCGACGAAAGCGAAGCGCAGATGCTGCTCGAAGTGACGTTTGGCGATGTTTTAGTCAAAAGCAGCGACGTGAGCGAGCGCAAGGAAGAAGTGAAGGACAAGGAAGGAAAAATTACTTCCACGAATTATTACTACAAAGTAGTGGTCACCTATTCGTTTGAAGCATCCTACCGGATTCTCACCGGCGGAGAAGAACTGACAAAAGGGAACTTCGTCGCTCGCTCGAGTAATCAGACCTTCGCCACCGAAGAATATACGAGCCGCAAAAAAGCTGCCGACTACTGGAATAACAACAGGGATGTGCTCATTTCCGGTTTTTATGAGAGACATGCGACGGAAGCGGTCAGCAAAATATCGGAGTTTGCCTCTTCGCGATTCGGATTTCCGGTGAAGAAGAACCTGAGATACACCCTCAAAACCATCGACGAGAAAAAGCACAGCGAAAACACGGCATTCCGGGCAGCCGTCGATGCGCTGAAGGAACTCCTCCAAGCCGCAACGCCGGACGAACTGCCGGACAGGGAACGGATGAAAGGTCTGGTTGACTACTTTAAAGGCATCCCGTCCAAATACACCGATCCGAAACTCAAGGCCGACGTGCGGCTGAGATACGCCGCCTACTACAATCTGTGCGCCCTCTATTATTACATGGATGAGCCGGAAAAGGTGGCCGAATATGCCGACCTGCTGATCGCCAACGGACATGACACGAAAGACGGCGAAAAAATGAAAAAAGACGCGGCCACACTGCAGAAATCGTTCGACCGTACCGGTATCCGCACGCGGCACTTCGACCCGGAACGCTACTTCCACTGACCGCTCCCGGAAAATCAGATACAACTGTCCGGGCAGTCCGTTTCGCCGGTTTCAAACTCCAGTGTGACGTGCGAGACGGCATGATCATGCAGGAGGTGTTTGATTCGGGACTTGACGGTTTCCATCCGGGAGGTGTCCGAAACGACGATATGCGCCGTCAGCGCCGTTTCCGTTGTACTCAACGCCCAGATGTGCAGATGGTGAATGTCTTTCACCGCGGCCACGGTACGGATAAGCGCTTCGATTTCGTCCCGGTCGATGTTCTTGGGGACGCCGTCGAGTGAAAGCCGGATACTGTCCTGCAGGAGGCTCCATGTAGAGTAGACAATCACCGCAGCCACGACGAGTCCGATCACCGGGTCGATAAAGTGCCAGCCCGTATAAATGATCACCCCTCCCGAAACGACAACCCCTACCGACACCAGTGCATCGGCGGTCATGTGGAGGTAAGCGCCCTTTATGTTCAAATCCCGTTCCCTGTCTTTCATGAAAAGCCAGGCCGTGAAGGCATTGATGACAACGCCGATGCCGGCAACCACCATAATGATGCCCCCTTCCACCGGTTGCGGGCGGAGAATCTTCTCTATGCTTTCGGCGATAATCACGCCTACGGCTACCAGCAGAATCACGGCATTGAGCAGCGAAACCAGCACCGTACTTTTCTTGTATCCATAAGTATATTTGTGGTTGGAGCGCACCCTGGCCAGCCGGAAGGCCAGCATGGCCAGTATCAGGCTGGCCACGTCGCTCAGGTTGTGTCCTGCGTCGGAAAGCAGTCCCATCGAATGTGTATACAGTCCGGCAGCAAACTCGGCCACGACAAAAAGCAGGTTTATCGTAATCCCGATGGTAAACGCTTTGTTCAGTGATGTGAACGTATGCGTATGATCATGATTGTGTTCGTGTGACATCATTCTATTTTTTTGACAAAGATACAAAAGATTCAAATCGCAAAGACAAAAACCGAACCCTGAATAAAAAATTTCGCTATCTTTGACGCCATATAATTTTAAACTCCAAACAAAATGAAAAAATTAGCTACATTCGTATGCGCGTATCTGTTATTATTCTGCGCATGTCAAACGGAGGTAACGCCTCCCCAGGCCTTCGGGCCGGTTCCCAGTGACATCCAGATGGCATGGCACGAACGGGAACAGTACGCTTTCGCTCACTTCACGACCAACACCTTCACCGACAAGGAATGGGGTTACGGCGACGAAAGTCCTTCCGTCTTCAATCCCACCGCCTTCGACGCCGAACAGTGGGTGACCACGATCAGGGACGCCGGCCTGAAGGGATTAATCCTCACCTGCAAGCACCATGACGGCTTTTGCCTGTGGCCCAGCGCCTGGACCGAACATTCCGTCAAGAACAGTCCCTTCCGCGAAGGGAAAGGCGACGTCGTGAAGGAAGTTTCCG
>JAISWC010000314.1 GCA_031271245.1 Tannerella sp.
TAGACTTCCTTAAATCTCCACATGCTACTGCCGCTGCTTAATAGCGTGACAATTTGAATTGCACCCGATACTAAAGGCTGTTGGCGGCAAGTCATATACGAACAAAAAACGGAATATCAAAATTCCCTCTTCCCTGAAATACAGGGAGCTTACTTTTGAAAATTGTTTTAATGGCCATTGATTATCATATGATTATAAACAAATAAGCAGCTTTTGGAGACTTTATCGGACAACAGTGATAATATATCACAAAATAAGGATCGACAAAGTGTCGAAGTCAGGAAAAACCACAACCAAATACAATGAGCATTTGATCAAAATAAGCAAGCCTGTTTTCCTGCAGCGAAAACTGCACAACATGCAAAAATGCGTGGCTAAATTGCAGGAACAAATCAATTCATATCAATTGTCATAAAACTTACAATCCACTCAATATCAGTTGTTTGCTGTTTTGTTATATGAAAGGGTTTTGACTGTCGGCGCGACAATTTAAAATGCATCCCTTCTCACCAGTTAAAATACCGTTTGGCGTTATAGTAACAAATATCTTCGACCATGCGTCCGATGGACGTGATTTCCGTGGCGGGGAGTAGCCCCTTTTCGACGTCGTTGCCGAGGAGGTTACAGAGGATGCGGCGAAAATATTCGTGACGCGGGTAGGACAGGAAACTGCGCGAGTCGGTCAACATGCCGACGAAACGGCTCAGCAGTCCCAGCGCCGAAAGTGCGTTCAGCTGGTTTTCCATGCCCGTCAGCTGGTCGAGGAACCACCAGGCGGCGCCGTACTGCATCTTGCCGGGCACGGCGCCGTCGTTGAAGTTGTACAGGTTTGTCACTATCAGTTCGTTATCCCCCGGATTCAGATTATACACAATCGTTTTGGCCAGGTTGCCTTCGCGGTCGAGCCGGTCGAAGAAGCGGTTCATGGCGGCGGCCACCGGGCAGTCGTCGATGGCGTCGAAGCCCGTGTCGGGGCCGACGAGGTCGAACATGCGCGTGTTGTTGTTGCGGATGGCTCCGACGTGAAACTGCTGTACCCAGCCGGCCCGGCTGTCCATAACGGCCAGTTCGTACAGCATGGCCGAACGGAAGCGGTTCACTTCTTCGGCAGAGGGCGTTTTGCCGCCGCGTACCTTCAGGAAAATGGAGCGGATTTCGGCGTCGGTGTACGGTTCGGCGTAAAACGTGGTCAGGCCGTGGTCGGAGAGGTTACTGCCTTCCGCGGCGAAGAAGTCGTGGCGGCGCTGCAGGGCGTCGAGCAGGTCGGTATACGTGAGGATGGGCAGTCCCGCGGCTTCTTCCAGGCGGAGGATGTAGTCGTTGTAAGTCTGCGGGTTTTCGATGGCCATGGCCCGGTCGGGCCGCCAAGTGGGGACGACCCTGACGGAGAATCCGCTTTCGCGGATTTGCGTGTGGTAGACGAGTGGGTCAGCCGGGTCGTCCGTCGTCCCGACAGCTTCCACGCACATGCGTTTCATCAGCGCCTGCGGAAGAAATTCGGGCGTTTGCAGTTTGGCGGTACAGGTGTCGTAGACGCTGCGGGCATTGGTCGATTTCAGTATCTCGCTGATCCCGAAGATGCGGTTCAGCTCCAGGTGCGTCCAGTGATACAGCGGGTTGCGCATGGCGCAGGGCAGCGTTTCCGCCCATTTCTCGAATTTTTCATACGGAGACCTGTTCCCCGTGATGTATTCTTCGGGCACGCCGTTGGCGCGCATGGCGCGCCACTTGTAGTGGTCGCCGCCCAGCCATACCTCCGTGATGTCGGCAAATGGCCGGTTCTGCGCGATTAGCTTCGGGTCCAGGTGACAGTGATAGTCAATGATGGGCATTTTGGCGGCATGTTTGCGATAGAGTTCGCGCGCCGTGTCGGTTTGCAGCAGAAAGTCTGCGTCGAGAAAAGTTTTCATATCTGTTATTTCTTATGTTTTTGAATGTATGACAAAACGTTTCCGCATAATTTCGTAATCGTTTCCCAGTCGCCGGCGTTCACGGCTTCTTTCGGGAAGAGCAGGGAACCCATGCCGACGCACGTCACGCCGGCACGGAACCAGGCGGCCAGGTTTTCCTCCGTCGGTTCAACGGCGCCGGTGGCCATGATCATCGTCCAGGGCATCGGCGCCCGGACGTTTTTCACGAACGCGGGGCCGCCCACGCTGCCGGCAGGGAAGATTTTGCACACGTCGCAGCCGGCTTCCTGCGCGAAACCGATTTCGGACACGGAACCGCAGCCGGGGATATACGGTATGAGCCGGCGGTTGCAGACCTTGGCCACATCGGGGTTAAAGAGCGGGCCGACCACGAAGTTGGCGCCCGTTTGCAGGTAGAGCGCAGCCGTGCCCGCGTCCGCAACGGAACCGATCCCGATGATCAGTTCGGGACATTCCCCTGTGGCAAAGCGGACGACTTTGGCGAAGACGTCCTGCGCAAAGTCGCCGCGGTTGGTAAATTCAAAAACCCGCACGCCGCCGTCGTAACACGCTTTCACCACGTGTTGAACCGTTTCGGCATCCGGATGATAATAGACCGGAACCATGCCCGTACGGATCATGGTTTCCAGTGTTTGCAGTTTGGTAAATCGAGCCATTTTAATATATATATGTATGATTAGTATGTATTGAACGTTTTCTCTGCCACGGCCTGAACCACGTTCAGCACGTAGTCGCCCAGTTTTTCGCATTCGGCGACCAGGTCCATGTAGTACACGGCATCGGAATATTTGTATTCCTTCCCGTCGATGTTTTCGATGCTTTTGCTTTTCAGCATGTCGCGATACATGTTGATTTCATTCTCCTTGTTGTAGGAGCCGGCCATGTCGTCCGGAGAAGTATGCGGCTTGTGCAGGATGAGGTTCATGCGCTCCAGCGCCTCCTCGACAAGCCGGAACATGTGTTCGATGTGATGGCGCTGTTCGCCGGTGAAACTTGATCTCGCATCGTTCCGGCGCTTGATGGTGCGCGCCATGTTGTAGCAGGAGTCGGCAATGCTTTCGATTTCGGAATCGGCGCGCAGCATGATGCGCACGTCTTCTTTTCCTTCCGCACTCAGTCGCCCTTCCAGCACTTTGGTCAGGTAGTTGGCGATTTCAATGTCCATGCGGTCGCTGATTTCTTCGTATTTCTTTATCCGGTTGAACTGCTGCAGGAAATTTTCTTCATTTTACTCATAAAGCAGGTTTTTCACCATCTCGAACATCCGCGCGGTGCGGTCGCCATAGACGGCGATTTCCTTCCTGGCCTGCATCAGCGAGAGTTCCGAGGTCGAAAGGATACCGGCCGAAATATGTTTCAGCTGGAAATCGCCTTCCGTTTCGCCCGGCGCCGGAATGATGGCCGAACAGATACGGACATACAGTTTGACGAACCAGATCATGAGGCAGATGTTGCAGCAGTTGAACATCGAATGAAACAGCGACAGCCCGAACGAAACCGATACCTGCATCGAAAGCAGTTGTTTTTGCAGGGCGACCAGGTGTGCATCGGCCAGAGACTGGCCGGAGGTGATGAGTTCGACCGTCTGCGGATCGAGCGTGCCGAGGAAACGGATCAGTTCGTGCGGGTCGCCCGGCCCGAACCGGGTGATTATCCATGAAACCAGCTGGGTGAAGGGATAAAAGAGCAGGATGCACCAGCAAACGCCGAAGACGTTGAACATCAGGTGTGCAATGGCCGCCCGTTTGGCCGACGCATTGGCCGGAAGTGCGGCGAGATTAGCCGTAATCGTCGTCCCGATGTTCTCGCCCAGCACCATGGCAGCCGCCATCTCGAAGGGAATCCATCCCTGGGCACACATGATCAGCGTAATGGCGACCGTGGCGCTCGACGACTGCACAATTACGGTCAGGACGGTTCCAAGCAGCAGGAACAGCAGCACGGAACCGTAGCCCAGGGAGGTATAGTTCCGTATGAACGAAAGCGCTTCCGGATGGCTTTGCAGGTCGGGGACGGACGTTTTCAGGTAATACAGCCCCAGAAACAGGAGCGCGAATCCCATGATAAATTCACCCAGCGACTTCCAGTTGCTTTTTTTGGAGAACAGCATCGGAAGTCCCACCGCAATCACGGGCAGGGACAGGGCGCTTATATCCACCGTAAAGCCGAAAAGGGCAATGATCCATGCTGTCACCGTCGTACCCACGTTGGCACCCATGATGACGCCAATGGCCTGTGCCAGACTGAGCAGTCCCGCATTGACAAAACTGACGACCATCACCGTTGTGGCGCTGGACGACTGGATGATGGCCGTAATAATCAATCCGGTCAGTACGCCCGTAAAACGGTTGGTCGTCATGGCAGAAAGTATGTTTCGCAGGCGGTTGCCGGCCACTTTCTGCAATCCTTCGCTCATCGTCTTCATCCCGTAGAGAAACATCCCCAAAGCGCCGACCAGCGTCAGAAAGTCCAAAAAAGAATAGTTCATAAGATGTCGTTTTATGAAATAATTTCGTTTCTTTGCCGGCAAATATATACAAATTATTCGAGATTGGAAGATATAATATCTATTTTGCAAGTAAACAGCACATGGAAGAAATGAAAATTTGCGCCTTCGGAACAGTTCGGGTGTATTGCAAGAATAACGGCACCTTCATATCCGTACCGCAAGGCTCGCCGTTAATTGAGATATATGATTTGGCGGGAGCGCCGCTTCGCTACCCTCCGATGAGCGCCCGTGTCAATCAGCGCGTGGAAGGACTGGATTATCGCTGCTGGAATCCGAAGGACATTGAATTTGTGGATTACACGCATCCTGCCGGTTACCGGACGTATATCCGTTCGCTGTGTTACATCCTGACGAAAGCCGTTCACGATCTCTATCCGGAAGTAGCGATTAATCTGGAACATGCCATTTCCAAAGGCTACTACTGCACGTTTGAAGACGGCAGGCAGCTTTCGCAGGCGGATGTCGGGCGAATCAGGCGGCGGATGGAGGAGACTGTCGGCGCCGACATCCCCTTCCGTCTGCAGCACGTTCGCACGTCCGACGCCATCCGGCTGTTCCGCAAGTGCGGTATGAACGACAAGGCCCTGCTTATCGAGACGGTCGGGATGGCTTACACGTCTTATTACGAAATGGATGGATACATTAATTACTTCTACGGCTGTCTGCTTCCTTCATCGGGCCACATACACCTGTTTGACCTGATTCCATACGAAGGCGGGATGCTGTTGCGGGCGCCGCGACAGGACGACCCGACCCGGCTGCCGGCCATGTTTCTCCAGAAAAAAATGTTCCGCGCCTACAAGGAATACCTGGTTTTCCAGCGTACATTGAATGTAATGTATGCTGGCGACCTGAACCGCGCGGTCGAAAACGGCGCCGCGCGGGAGATTGTCATGGTATCGGAAGCCATGCAGGAAAAACAGATTGCCCATATCGCCGAAGAAATAGCGCGGCGTTACAGCGACGGCGTGCGTGTGATTTTGATTGCCGGGCCTTCGTCTTCCGGGAAAACCACTTTCTGCCGTCGCCTGGAAGTCCAGCTGATTACCAACCTGCTGCATCCTGTCGGCATTTCGCTGGACGATTATTACCTCAACCGCGAAGACACGCCCAGAGATGCAAACGGCGCGTATGATTTCGAATCGCTCTACGCCATCGACCTGCCTTACTTCGACAGTGATTTGCAAAAATTGATCGACGGCGGGGAAGTAGACCTTCCTTCCTTTGATTTTGAAACGGGAAAGCGTGTCTATCGCGGTGAAAAATTGCGGATGAAAGCCAATTCCGTCCTGCTGCTGGAAGGCATTCACGGGCTGAATCCCGAACTCACGGCGAAGATACCGCCTCAAAATATTTTCCGGATCTACGTCTCGGCGCTGACAACCATTTCCCTGGACGGGCACAACTGGATTCCGACCTCCGACAACCGCCTGCTCCGGCGCATTGTCCGCGATTACCGTTCGCGGGGTTACTCGGCCAAAGAAACGATCGCCATGTGGCCGCGCATACGTGAAGGGGAAGAAAAGTGGATTTTTCCGTACCAGGAAAACGCCGACGCCACGTTCAACAGCGCCATGATATACGAACTGGCCGTGCTGCGCAAATTTGCCGAACCGATGCTGAGCGAAATCCGCGAGATGGACGGCGAAAGCGCCGAAGCATACCGCCTGTTGCGTTTTCTGCGTTATTTCAGGTATATCCCGGTGGAAGAACTGCCGGCAACGTCACTGTTACGCGAATTTCTGGGGGGAGGGCACTTTCTGGAGTAAGATTTCTCGGAACGGCGGCGGAAAATACGGGAAAATCCCTCAATTCAAACAAAAAAATATGTGCCCGAATCGAAATACAACTAAAAATAAGTCTATAAAACATATTGTTTCGTCCTTAAAAGCGGGGGTTTTGTACAATAACCCCCCGTTTTATGATACTGAAACATTTTTTTGTATGGAAAAAGTTGGTCGTATGATAGAAAATACTCACCTTTGCAATCAGTTATACCCGAAGAATCCGTTGGATTCATTTTGTACAGGGTATTTCACAAAACGGATTTTATCTATCTTTAATGAAAAAAGAATATGAAAAAGTGGATAGTGTTATTTGGAATATGTTTAATGAGCGTCAAAGCTGCTTACGGACAAGGATTTGTAATTAAAAGCAACCTTTTGTACGATGCTACTTCGACCATCAATCTGGGTGTCGAATTTGCGCTGGGCGACCAGTGGACGCTGGATATCAGCGGAAATTTCAACCCGTGGGTCTTCCCAAATACGCATGTGACGCGCTCAGAAATCGATGGGACGGTTACTTCGAGAATGGATGGCAAGTTCAAACACTGGATGATCCAGCCGGAACTCCGCTGGTGGCCATGCGAGAAGTTTAACGGCCATTTCTTCGGAACACATTTACATGCGGGAAGTTATAATGTGGGAGGATTGGCTTTCCTGCCGGACAACGTCGGCGAGACCTATCCCGAACCAACCGCCGAATGGCGATTCGGAACGGGCATACGCTGGCAGCGTTTTGAAGGATGGCTTGCAGGCGCAGGCGTATCTTACGGTTATCACTGGATACTGAGTAACCGGTTCAGTCTGGAATTTTCGCTGGGTGCGGGATACGTCTATTTGAAATATGATAAATACAACCCCTGTATTGACTGCAATGCGGTAGAAGGGAGTAATTTTATGCATTATTTCGGGCCTACGAAAGCAGGCATTTCAGCTATATTTATCTTAAATTAGGAGGAGGAAAAAATGATGAAAAGAAGAATCGGATATCGTTTCTTTACTCTGTTCCTGCTGTCGGGGTGTTTTACTTTGCAGGCACAGCGACAGGAACAGCCGGCACAGCAGCAGCAGACATCCGGACCGGAGCATATCCGGATTGTGCCGAAGCAGATGACGCAGGATGGTGTCAGTCTGAAGATCGACATGGTCTTTGACATGAGCAATGTTCGTATAGGAAGTGCGGAAAGCCATACTTTTACGCCGATCCTCGTGGCCGGAAAGAAGGAACTGGAATTGCCCAAAGTCATTATCAAGGGCGGACGCCGCTACAAGGCCGATCGGCGCGCCGACAGACTGGCCGGCCGGCCACCCGTGGAATTTGCCAAAGACCAGAAAAAAATTACTTCTTCCGTTTATACGATCGAGAAGTACAGCAGGCGCGGAACCGTCCCGTATAAAATTTCCATTCCGTACAGAGACTGGATGGCGGGTGCCAAAATGAATCTCCGGGAAGAAATCACGGGATGTTGCGGTGTGGAAGAAGGCCTGACGGTATATAAGAATGTATACAGAGAAGTCCGCAAGATAGACATTGACCCGCGATTCAGTTACATAGAACCGCAGCCGGAAGCAAGAAAGCGCCGTTCGGAAATCGGCAGGGCCTACCTCGAATTTCCGCGGGGTAAAAGTACCATCGATCCGAATTTCAGCAACAACCGCAGAGAGCTGAACAAGATCAATGAAATGATCAGCATTATTGCAACCGATCCGGATGTCGTGGTAACCAAAGTGGAGATGCGGGGATATGCTTCGCCCGAAAGTTCGGAAGCATTCAACAACGGCCTGTCGTTCAAACGCGCCCAGGCAATGCGCAATTACTTTATCAGGATGAGTACCATCTCGCAGGATTTATTTCAGGTCGGTCGGGGTGGAGAAGACTGGGAAGGCCTGGCAAGTTTGCTGGTAGACTATCCGGTGGCATATAAGGGTGAAATCCTGCGTATTATCAATACGGTGTACAATCTGGATGCACGCGAACAGCGCATCCGGGCCATTGCAAACGGTCAGCCTTACCGCCAAATCTTCCGCGACCTCTATCCGAAACTGAGACGTGTGGATTGCGAAATCGAATTTACCGTGCGTAACTTCACACTCGATGAAAGTAAGGAGCGCATCCGCAAGAAACCGAAACAGCTTAGCCAGAGGGAAATGTATGATGTGGCGCGTACATACCGGAAAGGCAGTCGCGAATTTAACGAGACGTTGCTTACGGCACGGAGTCAGTTCCCCGAGGACGACATTGCCAATCTGAACGGTGCGGCAGCGGCTCTGTCGGAAGGCGATACCGAACTGGCCGAGGAATACCTCTACAAGGTGCAAAATACTAACACGCCGGAATATGCAAACTGTCTCGGTGTATTCTACACGCTGACGGGGAATTTCGACGAGGCGGAAAAACTCCTTCGAAGGGCTGAAGAGGCCGGAATGAGCGAAGCGGCACATAACCTGAAGGAACTGGATCGGGTGCGGCCGCGGGCCAAAAGGGAAACCCCGAGACGGAGAACGCTGGACCCTGACGAAGAATAAACCTGTTGTAAATGAAATGACAGATGTGAGTCTTTAGCTGCGAATTAAAAATAGATGGTTTTGTGAAAAAGAGAGTTGACGGGAGATAATCCTGTCACTCTCTTTTTGGCTTTATAAACCGTTGATTCAACAATGCGAAGTATCAAAGTTTCATCACAATAAAGCAGACCGTTTAC
>JAISWC010000324.1 GCA_031271245.1 Tannerella sp.
GTACGACGGACTGGACGCCTTCGTGCCGGGCATGACCCTCGCCGACCTGCATACTTTATACTATATCGCTCCGCAGGGCGACCTTTGCCGCGAAGCCCGCGCCGGCTCGACGCTCGAGAGTCCGCTTTTCGCATCTTTCATGACGGACCAAAATCCCGGCGCGCTCCGGCTGGAAACCTCGCTGGCAGGCTGGGACGCCCTGGGGAACGGATCACTGACAAAGACCGCCACGTATCCGGTAGCCTTCAAACCTTACCTGCACGAGTCCATCGCGCCGGCGAAAGTCACGCTACCCGAACAGAAAGGGCTTTACGTCCTCCGTTATGAACTGAAAACGGCGGACGGGACGACGCTGGGACGGAATTTCTCGCTGATTCGCGTGAAGGAAGGAAAGAATCCCGCTACGGACAGGAAAACGGTAGCGGTGACGGTTGACCCGGCGCAGTTCAGCGGCGCGCAGTGGACGTACAAACAGTGGAACGTACTGGACGGCCTGAAGGTCAACGGCGCCGGCAGCGGTTATTTCGAATACACGGTGTCCTGGCCGCAGGGCGTGACGCTTGACGGGACGGAGTCCGTCACGCTGGTATTCGAGGCTTCGGCCAAGAAACTGCACGGCAAGGACGTGGAAGGCGCCGACAGCACAGACGACAGCAATTACATGCGCGGGAAAGGGATCCACGACCCGTCGAAGAATCCGAATGCCTATCCGATGACCGGCAGGCAGACGTTCCCCTCGTATGCAAAAATCTACGTCAACGGGCGGACATGCGGCGACGCCTGGCTGCCGGACGACCCGGCCGATCATCGCGGAGCGCTGTCCTGGTTCTCGCAGCCGCAGGACAAAAAACTGTACGAAGCCGGCTCCTACGGCTATTTAGTCAAAACGCCTGTCCCGGTTACGGCGCTGACCGAAGGGCAGGACATCCGGATTCGGATCGAAGTGCCCGACGGCGTCAATGGCGGACTGGCCATCTACGGAAAAGATTTCGGACGCTATCCGCTGGACCCGACACTGGTATTTGTCGAAAAATAGCAGTCGTGCACGTACCTGACGGCACACAAAATCCGCCTGTCACGCAGCACATTGTCGTTTCGCATGAAGGCGAAGCGTATATTCAGGGAACCTGTCCTCCGGCTGTCGGGGGACAGGTTTTTTTTTCGCGCCGGGCCGGAAAGCGGGTGATCTGTCTTTTGACCGCAAAACATGTTGTATAACATAAAAAAATCCACGAAAAAAGTCGGAAATTTCTATCCGTTTATTTTTTACTGTGAAATATCTGTTTTATCTTTGCTGTGAATTTTCATGCACTGATTTGGAAACTTTTGACGAGGGTCGGGGAACTGGAATCAATTGAATCCAACCTGGAACTAATTGAATCCAACCTGGAACTAATTGAATCCAACCTGGAATCAGTTGAATCCAACCTGGAATCAGTTGAATCCAACCTGGAATCAGTTGAATCCAACCTGGAACCAATTGAATCCAACCTGGAATCAGTTGAATCCAACCTGGAACCAATTGAATCCAACCTGGAATCAGTTGAATCCAACCTGGAACCGGTTGATTCCAATTCGGTGCAAAGAGGAAATTCAAGAGAAATTATCAGAGTAGTCATTTTTTAAGAACAGGATTATGGAAGGTAAAATTGTTATTCCCGCAACAATCAGCGGGTTTTTGGGATTTATCAAGTTCGCTTACGCGACGGCGGAACAGCACATGACCGCTTACGGTATTGACCCTGCCGAGCTGGCGAAAGTAAAGCCGCTGCTGGATGAGTTCATCCGGCTGGACGCCGTGTGCGCCGATCCGACGACAGCCTCTCAAATCAACCGCGAGGCGCGGAAGAAGGCACAGCGAGCGCTCAATACGCAGTGGCGGGCTTTTTTGAATAAGGAAATTCGCCTGAACGACGCCATCAGCCTTACCGAAAAGGCTGTTTTCGGTATTGTTCCGCGCGACGACATACGCACGCCTGCCGAGCCGCCGAAAGAGACAGGTAAGGTTACGGTTACGCGCAAGGGCGAACGTGCGTTCGACGCCGTCGTCGAAGAAACCGTTACCGGCAAAAAGAAGCGTCCGGACGACGCTACGGGCAGCAATGTGTACTCGGCCGTCACCGAAGTGAACGATCCGGCGCCGCCCCGGAACACATTCCGTCACGAGGGTTTTTCATCCACCAGCCATCACAAACTGCTGTTCGCATACGAACAGCTCGGCAAACGCGCCTGGGTCTATGCCCTCTACTCCAATCAGCACGGACAGGAAGGCGAGGAAGGCCCCCTGACGTCCTTTATTATCAGTTAACAGCGGTTAGTGACCCCTTTTCTGCAGCAGGTAGCGAACGTTTTTTACCGGCATTGCGGCGCCGACATTCAGCATCTGGCGTTTGTCTTTCCGAACCGGCGGGCGGGACTGTTTTTCCGGAAATATCTTTCCCTGGCGGCCGGAAAACCGATCTTCTCTCCCGCCGTGTTAACGATTAGCGGACTGTTTTTCGAACTGAGCGGCAAACAGCCGGCCGACCGTATCCGGACGCTCTTTCTGCTGTACCGGATTTATATCCGTCACAGCCGGCGGGAAGAGTCCTTCGACAGTTTCGTGTACTGGGGCGAGATGCTGCTCGGCGACTTCGACGATGTGGACAAATACCTTGTCGACGCGCGCCGGCTGTTTACCAATGTCACGGATTTGCGCGACCTCGAAACACATTTCGACTGGCTGAACGAATCGCAGATTGCGGCCATCCGTTCCTTCTGGTCTTCCTTCCGGGCAGAGAAAACAGACGGGAGTCAACGCTATTTTCTGGAAATTTGGCAACTGCTGTATCCCATCTACCGTGAACTCAGGGAGACGCTTTCGGCGGAAAACACCGGCTATGAAGGCATGATTTTCCGCGAAGTCGTCGAGCGAATCAAACGGGAAGGGGGCTGCGAACTGCCTTACCGGAAAATCGTGTTCACGGGGCTGAATGCCCTTACCGCGGTGGAAAGGGAGTTGATGAAGCTGCTGCAAAAACAGGGCATGGCCGACTTTTACTGGGACTACCGTTCGACGCCGGTGACCGACCCCGACAACAGAGCCTCCGATTTCGTTCGCGACCATCTGAAACACTTTCCTTCGGAACTGACTTTGCCGGCGGAAGAGGAAACCACGCCCGAAATAGAACTCATCGGGATTCCTTCGCGCATCGGGCAGGCCAAACACATCTATCCGCTGTTGAAAGAAATGCTGGGCGGCAGGCCGCAGATCAGCGCCGAAGAAGCCTTGCGGACCGCCGTCGTCCTGCCCGACGAAAAGCTGCTGATCCCGACGCTACATGCCATTCCCGAAGAGATTGCGCACATCAATGTGACGCTGGGCTATCCCTTAGCCGGATCGCCCGCGGCCACGCTGATGGAACTGATGCTGGCTTTGCAGAAGCATCTGCGGCACACGGACGACGGACCGCGTTTCAATCATCGCGAGACGCTGGGCGTACTGAACCATCCGTATGTGATGTCGGCCTGCCGCGAAGCAGTGACGGCATTGACGGGAGAAATCGCGGCGCATAACAAAATCCTTATGACGGCGGAGGAAATGAGCCGGACGCCGCTGCTTTCCCTGATTTTTTCGCCCGTCGACGACGCCGGCGCGCTTT
>JAISWC010000021.1 GCA_031271245.1 Tannerella sp.
TTTAACCATTTTGCCTATCCCCGGCAGCATGGAGGCCAGGTCTTTCAGATTCCCCATCCGTTTGACCTGCTGGATTTGGCCGAGGAAGTCGTTGAAATCAAATTGATTCTTCGCAATCTTTTTTTGCAGTCGCCGGGCTTCTTCTTCGTCGTACTGCTCCTGTGCGCGTTCCACCAGCGAGACGACGTCGCCCATGCCGAGGATGCGGCTGGCCATGCGCTCGGGGTGAAAAATATCCAGGGCGTCCATTTTTTCGCCGGTACCGACGAACTTGATCGGCTTGTCGACCACCGTGCGGATGGAAAGCGCCGCGCCACCCCGCGTGTCGCCGTCGAGCTTGGTCAGCACCACCCCGTCGAAGTCCAGACGTTCATTAAATTCCTTAGCCGTGTTGACGGCATCCTGTCCGGTCATGGCATCGACGACAAACAGGATTTCGTCCGGCTGCACGGCTTTTTTGATGGCGGCGATTTCCTGCATCATCTGCTCGTCGATCGCCAGACGGCCCGCCGTGTCGATGATCACCGAGTCATGCCCCCTTTTCCTGGCCTCCGCGAGGGAGTGAAGCGCAATTTCCACCGGATTCCCGTTTCCGGTTTCGGAATATACCGGCACGCCGATTTGTTCGCCCAAAACGTGCAGCTGTTCAATGGCCGCCGGCCGGTAGACGTCGCACGCTACCAGCATGGGATTCTTTCCCTTTCTGCTTTTCAACAGGCTGGCCAGTTTCCCGGAGAACGTGGTTTTGCCCGAGCCTTGCAAACCGGACATCAGAATGACCGCCGGCGAACCTTTCAACTGAATTTCTTCCGCCGTGCCGCCCATCAACTGCGCCAGTTCGTCGTGCACGATCTTAATCATCAACTGCCCCGGCCGGATGGACGTCAGTACGTTTTGTCCCAGCGCTTTTTCCCTGACCGTATCCGTAAACTGCTTTGCCACCTTATAATTCACGTCGGCATCCAGCAGCGCCCGGCGGATATCCTTCAGTGTTTCGGCCACATTCAGTTCCGTAATCTTGCCCTCTCCCTTTAACAGTTTCAGGGAGCGTTCCAGTTTATCACTTAAATTTTCAAACATATAAACCTTATACCTTAGTTGGATTGGACGGCAAAAGTACGAAAAATCCGGGGAAAAGCAGTGCGTTTCCGGCCGATTTTTCGAAAATAGCGATCCTGGCCGCGAGCATTTAAAACCGTCCGGTTAACCCGTATTTTCGGGTGACGCAAAAGAACCGGCGATAGATGTGAAAACCGGGACGGTTCGTTTCGATTGTTTTCCGGAAAAGAATTTACGTTATTAACCGTATGTGTTCGCTTGTGGAGAGAGCAAAGGCTGTCCGGAAACAAGTCCCCGATTCAAAAGGATTTGGGAAGACGTGAAATGGCACAGGAAAATAACGGGAAGGATTCTGTGCCGTTCGGCAAATCAGTGCTGTTCATCCTGCCGGAATCCCGGTGTGGTCAAGTTCTGTAATTTCGAATTTATCCTTGCCGGTAAAGATGATCAGCGCCGCTTTCAGGTCGGCGCGGTCTTTCATGCGGTGCGACAGAGCGTATTTTTTTAGCTGTTCCAGGCCTTCTTCGCGTTTGGCGGCGATTTCGGCTGCCGGTGCGGAGGTCTTGCAGTATTTCAACTCAAACAGCCATTCGTACTTTACCTGCGGCAGGAGCGGGCTGCGCTGCAAGTAGATGTCCGCGCGGCCGGGGACGGTCTCGAACTCGCTCATCGGCACGTATATCCGGCTCATGAACAGGTAGGCAAGCAGCAGTATCTTGATGTACTTTTCATCGAACTGAATCAAATCATAATCGGAGAGTTTGCCGAAAGCGTTTTCCGAAACATAGCGGATGAAACGCTGCACGTCGCCTTCGAAAGCCAATGCTTCAACGGCTTCGTCCAGATAACGTGTTTGAACGGTCATTCCGGGCGAGTTTCCGCGGGTCAGTTTCATGATGTATTCCCAGTACAGCGTCCGGATGGAATAGTTGGGAATCTCCAGGCGCGATTTGTTCAGGTAGGGCTCCCTGACGGTAAGCAGACCCATGTAGAACAGCAGCGAAACGAAATAGTCGTCGTCGTACAGTACGTCGACGGGAAACTGCTGTATGATTTCCGCCACGACGCCGTCTTCCTTCATGATTTGTATCAGCGTGTTGCGGTTGCGCTCGTTTTGGACGAGTTTCTGCAAGCGTCCGTAATCCGTTTTCAGGTTCTGGTCGATGAGTTCCAGGGGCGGCCTGTTTTCTTCCAGTACCCGGTTAAAGAAATAAAGGATCATGGCCGGGTTATAAACACGGTGTTTGCCGTCTTTATGAAACAGATAGCCGTTATAATATGCTTCCATGTCCACCTGGATATGTGCGGGATTCACGCCCGTCTCCGCCATGAGCCGTTCGACTTCTTCCTGCGTGAAGCCCATCATTTCATTGTATCCCGGTTTGAGCGTCAGCATTGTGGCGATATTGTAGCCGCTTGTCAGGTTGTCGAGCATCACGGGCGAAATTCCCGTGATGAAGGTGCGATAAACAGTGGAGGCTTTCGCCGCTATTTTTATCCGCTCATAAAAATCCCGCACCAGCCCGTTGGCGGAAATCGTTGTTTTGTACAAATCTTTCCCCAGACGGTTGCCCATGGCGATCAGGTCGTTGGCGAAATGGTCGTATTCGTCGATGAAGAAAAAGAGTTTCACACGGTTTTGTTCGGCGGCTGCAAAAACTTTTTGCAAAGCAATGATACCGGGTTTTTCTTCATCAATCTGACGGACATACAGGTCCGCTTCCGAAAACACTTGTTCATACAGACGGAAAAAATTCCGCACCGTATCCTGCACATTGCTTGAAAACGAGTTTTTAAAACCTTCTTCACTGTTCGTGTCCAGTCCCGAAAAATCGAATTTCATCACTGCATACGTGTTGTGTTCGGGCGTCGGATGCTTGCCGATGTACAGGTCGCCGAACAGTTTATCGAAATTTTCCGCTTCAAGAAGGTCGTAATAATATGACAGGGTCATAAAAAACAGACTTTTGCCGAACTTGCGCGGGCGGATGAAGAACTGGTTTCTGTTACTTTCCTGTTCCAGCATTTCGATATACCGCGTTTTGTCAACGTAGGCATAATTATTAAGCACAATGTCCTTAAAATCGGAATTGCCGTAAGGCAAACGCTTGAATACTTTTGTTTCCATGTCTTTCTTTTTAAATGAGATGGCAAAGTTAGTCTTTTCCGCCGTAGAATGAAAATCGGGGAATAAAAAAAGAGTGATTGGCGGTTAGTTTAATCTCTCTCCTTTGGAGCTACCGTAGTCTCATTCTAAAAAAACGACTGTCTTTGCGGTTATAAATTATTCATAATGAAAATCGACGTAGTCAAATACGCCTTTTTGCTATCCCGATATGGCAATATCGGGATATTTTTTGTACTTTTGCGGCCGATATGAGTAAAGTAATGAACGAGCATGGAAGCCTTCTACCGGATACATAAGTACTTGTTGGCGCATCTGTATTCGCCGGTGCGTCGCGGATTGATGGACGAAATCAACTGGAACGACCGGCTGATTGGTATCAAGGGTTCGCGTGGGGTAGGTAAAACCACTTTTTTGCTGTCTTACGCCAACGAGTTCTTCGGCCCCGACAACAGAGATTGTCTGTATATCAATCTGAATCATTTCTTCTTTACGGAACGGACGCTGGTCGATTTCGCCGGCGAATTTCGTTCGCAGGGAGGAAAGGCGCTGCTGATTGACCAGGTATTCAAGTACCCGAACTGGTCGAAAGAGTTGCGCTATTGCTACGACCACTTTCCCGACTTGCGGATTGTGTTCACCGGCTCGTCGGTGATGCGGTTGAAGGAAGAAAATCCGGATTTGTCGGGCAAGGTTTCGCCGTACTATCTGCGCGGATTCTCGTTCCGGGAGTACCTGAACCTGGTGACGGACAACCGGTTTCCGGCGTATACGTTCGACGAGGTGATGAAGCATCACGTCGAAATAGCCGGGGAGATTTGCGCGAAGACGAAACCGGAGGCTCATTTCCACGATTACCTGCATCACGGTTTTTACCCGTTTTTCCTCGAGAAACGCAGTTTCTCGGAAAACCTGCTGAAAACAATGAACATGACGCTGGAAGTGGATGTGCTTTACATCAAGCAAATCGAACAGAATTATCTGCCGAAGTTGCGGAGGCTGCTGTATCTGCTGTCGTTAAATACGCCCTGCGTCCCGAACGTAAGTCAGCTGAGCAAGACCATCGGCACGTCGCGCGCTACGGTGATGAATTACATCAAGTACCTGAAGGAAGCGCGGCTCATCAATCTGCTCTACGCCGAAGGGGAAGCGTTTCCGTACAAGCCGTCGAAGGTCTATCTCTACAATTCCAACCTGATGTATGCCATCAACCAGTTGCCGGTAGACGAAGCGAGTGTGTACAGGACGTTTTTTTTCAACCAGTTGCTGAAAGACAACCGGGTCAACACGAGTGATAAAAACGCCGATTTTCTGGTCAACGGCGTCTGGCATTTCCAGGTAGAGTCTGACGGAAAGCGGACGAAGAACAGTCCGGCCTTCCATTACGCGGTAGACAGGCCGGAAACGGGCGGAGAGAACGTGATTCCGCTCTGGCTGTTCGGATGTATGTATTAAGAGAGTATATAACCCAAATAAATTACAGAGAAGATGACTAAGCAAAAGAAATTTTTAACGTGTGACGGGAATCAGGCCGCGGCGCATATATCGTATATGTTCAGCGAAGTGGCGGCGATCTATCCCATCACACCCTCGTCTACGATGGCGGAATACGTGGACGAATGGGCAGCCGCCGGCCGGAAGAATATCTTCGGCGAGACGGTGCTGGTGCAGGAAATGCAGTCGGAAGCCGGCGCCGCAGGTGCGGTACACGGCTCGCTGCAGGCCGGCGCCCTGACCACGACCTACACGGCGTCGCAGGGCTTGCTGTTGATGATTCCGAACATGTACAAGATTGCGGGCGAACTGTTGCCCTGCGTATTTCACGTCTCGGCGCGCGCGATCGCTTCACACGCGCTGTCCATTTTCGGCGACCATCAGGACGTGATGGCCTGCCGGCAGACGGGGTTTGCCATGCTGGCCGAAGGTTCCGTGCAGGAAGTGATGGACCTGGCCGCTGTGGCGCATCTGTCGACCATCAAATCGCGCATACCGTTCGTGAACTTCTTCGACGGCTTCCGTACGTCGCACGAAGTACAGAAAATCGAAGTGCTGGACGACGCGCAACTGGCGCCGCTGATTGACCGAAAGGCGCTGGCCGGGTTCCGCGCCCGCGCGCTGAATCCGGAGCAGCCCGTAGCCCGCGGCATGGCGGAGAATCCCGACACGTTCTTCCAGCACCGCGAGGCATGTAACCCTTACTACGACGCCGTGCCCGCGATTGTGGAGGAATACATGAACGAACTCTCGGCCATCACCGGCCGCCGGTACGGCCTGTTCGACTACTTTGGCGCCGAAGACGCCGACCGCGTGATTGTCGCCATGGGAACCGTGACGGAAGCCGCGCGCGAAGCCATTGACTACCTGACGGCCAAAGGCGAGAAAGTCGGGCTGGTAGCCGTCCATCTCTACCGTCCCTTCTCGGCGAAGCATTTCCTGGCGGCCGTGCCCGCGACGGCCAGACGCATCGCCGTGCTCGACCGCACCAAGGAACCGGGCGCCAACGGCGAACCGCTCTATCTGGACGTGAGGGACTGTTTCTATGGACAGCCGGATGCCCCGCTGATTGTCGGCGGACGCTACGGCCTCTCGTCCAAGGACACGACGCCGGCGCAGGTGCTGGCCGTCTTCGAGAACCTGGCGATGGCGGCGCCGAAAAACCGCTTCACCGTCGGTATCGTGGACGACGTGACCTTCACCTCGCTTCCGCAGAAGGAAGAGATTGCAATGGGCGGCGAGGGACTGTACGAAGCGAAGTTCTACGGGCTGGGCGCCGACGGCACGGTCGGAGCCAACAAGAACTCCATCAAGATTATCGGCGACAATACGGACAAGTATTGCCAGGCCTATTTCTCTTACGATTCCAAGAAGTCGGGCGGCTTCACCTGTTCGCACCTGCGTTTCGGCGACACGCCGATCCGTTCGACCTATCTGGTGAACACGCCGAACTTCGTCGCCTGCCACGTGCAGGCGTACCTCCGGATGTACGACGTGACAAAGGGGCTGCGCCCGAACGGGACCTTCCTGCTCAACACCCTCTGGGAAGGCGACCGGCTGGCGCAGCATCTGCCCAACCGTGTCAAGCGCTGTTTCGCGCAGAAGAACATCTCCGTCTACTACATCAATGCCACGCAGATTGCGCAGGAAATCGGACTGGGCAACCGCACCAACACCATCCTGCAGTCGGCCTTCTTCCGTATCACGAAAGTAATCCCGGTAGACCTGGCCATCGAACAGATGAAGAAGTTCATCGTAAAATCCTACGGCAACAAGGGCGAAGACGTGGGCAACACGAACTACGCGGCCGTGGACCGTGGCGGCGAATACCGTCAACTGACGGTCGATCCGGCCTGGGCGACGCTGCCCGACGACCCGGCGGCGGAGAACAGCGACCCGGCCTTTATCAACGGCGTCGTCCGTCCGATTAACGCGCAGGACGGCGACCTGCTGCCCGTATCGGCCTTCGCTCTCAGCCAGGACGGCACCTGGGTACAGGGCACCGCCCGCTACGAAAAGCGCGGCGTAGCGCCTTTCGTCCCGGCATGGAACAAAGACACTTGCATCCAGTGTAACCAGTGCGCCTACGTCTGTCCCCACGCCTCCATCCGTCCCTTCGTGCTCGACGCCGAAGAGAAGGCCGGAGCCGCGTTCGACACGCTGGAGATGAAGGCGCCGGCTGCCCTGAAAGGCATGTCCTTCCGCGTGCAGGTCGACGTGCTCGACTGTCTGGGTTGCGGCAACTGCGCTGATATATGTCCGGGCTTTAAGGGCGCGAAGGCGCTGGAGATGCGGCCGCTGGAGTCGCAGCTCGCCGAGGCCGACCACTGGAACTATTGCGTGGAACACGTGAAGACGAAACAGCAGTTGCTCGACATCAAACTGAACGTGAAGAACTCGCAGTTCGCCACGCCGCTGTTTGAGTTCTCGGGCGCCTGCTCCGGCTGCGGCGAGACGCCGTATGTGAAGCTGCTCACCCAGCTGTTCGGCGACCGTCAGATGATTTCCAACGCCACCGGCTGTTCGTCCATCTATTCCGGTTCGATACCCTCGACACCCTACACGACCAACGAAAAGGGACAGGGTCCGGCATGGGCCAACTCGCTGTTCGAAGACTTCTGCGAGTTCGGTCTGGGGATGGAACTGGCGAACGAACAAATGCGCGAGCGCATTGTCCGGCTCATGCGCGAAGCCATCGCCGTGGGCGCGCCGAAAGACCTGTTCGAGGAATGGATTACCAACCGCCACGACGCCGAAAAAACGAAAGAACTGGCCGCCCGCATTGCCCCGATGCTGCACGAATACACGGCGGCCAACCCGGGTTGCGACATCGGCCGTCAACTGGCCGAACTGAGCCGTTACCTGATCAGGCGTTCGCAGTGGATCATCGGTGGCGACGGCGCGTCGTACGACATCGGATACGGCGGTCTCGACCACGTCATCGCCTCCGGCAAGAACGTCAACATCCTGGTGCTCGACACCGAAGTCTATTCCAACACCGGCGGTCAGTCGTCCAAGGCCACGCCCGTGGGCGCCATCGCCAAGTTTGCCGCTTCCGGCAAGCGCGTGCGCAAGAAAGACCTCGGCCTGATGGCAACGACCTACGGCTACGTTTATGTCGCCCAGATAGCCATGGGCGCCGACCAGGGACAGACGCTCAAGGCCATCCGCGAAGCCGAAGCCTACGAAGGCCCGTCGCTGATCATTGCTTACGCGCCGTGTATCAACCACGGTCTGCGCAAAGGCATGGGCAAGAGTCAGCAGGAAGAGGCCGATGCTGTCAAATGCGGCTACTGGCACCTGTGGCGCTATAACCCGACGCTGGAAACCGAAGGCAAAAACCCCTTCACGCTCGACAGCAGGGAACCGGACTGGACCCGTTTCCAGGACTTCCTTCAAGGCGAAGTGCGTTTCTCGTCCGTGGCCAAGCAGTACCCGGCTGAAGCCGCCGACCTGTTCCGCGCCGCCGAAGATAATGCCAAATGGCGCTACAACAACTACAAACGCCTGGCTGCGCAGGAATGGATCAGGTAAGTCGTTTGAGAGCATAAAGCGTATGAATAAAAGGGGTTGCCTTTTCCGGCAGCCCCTTTTTTAACCTGTATGGCCGTTTTACCCTCGAAAACGTCTCCTTTTCAGTCGTTCTTTTGCAATAACCCGTCAATGATCCGGTTAAATTCACTTTTAAATTCCTCATAAAACACACCTGTGGCAGGACCGCTGAAACCCGTATGGATTTTGACCACGTTGCCGTCCCTGTCTGTAAAAAACAGCGTGGGATAACTTGAAAAGTTTTCCACTTCGGGCAATACGGTTTTTACCGATTTTCCCGCCTGCCCGGCAAACAGTATTTCGTAGTCTATGTCATATCGCCGTTTCAGCCGCTCGATGGCTGCCTTGCCATACGCAAAGTCGTCTTTGCGCTCAAATGCCAGACCTACGATTTCTACTCCGCGTTCCCGGTTTTCGCGATACCAGGGTGCTAAATATTGAATCTCGTCCAGACAGTTCGGACACCAGCTGCCAAGCACCGATACGATGACCGCTTTTCCCCTGTAACGCGCGTCGGCTAACGATACAGTGTCGTTGTCCGTATTGGGCAGGCGGAAACCCAGACGCGTATATCCGCTTTTAAGATGCGTGAGATCGTAAAGGTCGGGCAGGCCGGCATGAGGATTGCGCCTGCCCGCCAGCAGCGTTTTTCCCCGCGCCGTGTAAAACACGCCGCGAAACGTATGGCTGTCTGCAAATTCCAGTTCGAATAAATACGGGCTAAGTCCGCCGAATGCAGAGAGCACAATGCCGCTATCGGTTACTGCGCCTTCGAGATAACGGAAATCACCGGAGCTGGTAAGTATCGAACCTGTCACAATACCGTTGTTCGAGGAAAAAATACCTGCGTTGCGCGTGGTGTCTTCACCGTGAATAAACAACACATCCCATTTTCCATCGATGTCAATGGAAGCGCGTGTGGCGGAGGGGGCAAAACGGTTGCTGTCGCCGTAACGGGCCGTGAATACGGTACCCGTGTCGCCTGCGATGTAATTTTTCACCAGCCTTCCGCGCAGGGCATGGCGTCCGTCGGGCACGGCCTTGATGGCCGCGTCGTAAGCGTCAATGGGTACAATCAGCGTATCGCCGGCATAATACAGACCGGTAAGCGGTACACGTTCTTCACCGTTGATCAGCGTCAGCGTGGCCGAATCGGAACCGGCGCACTGTATTTCGAACAGGAAGGGTGCCTTTTTCCCTTCGGCAACCGTCAGTTCGGCGCGCCATACGCCGTTGTGCATGCGCCGGCTGTCTTGCCGGCAACCCGCGCTCGTGGCCAGCGACAGCACAAGTATTAAAACAAAACTTCTTAACTTCGTCATACTTCAATAAGGTTATTAAATTCATTTTTCTGCAAAGATAGGAGTAATCGGGCAATTGTTGCAATAGCATTGCACGGTATATTTTGCATTGCCCCCATTCCTGTTTTTGGAAGGGTTAAAAGAAAATTTTTCGTACCTTTGCGCAGTCAATCCGCTTCGCTTCCGTCTGAAAACATTTACCTCACACGAACTGTTGAAATGATGCGGCTTTTGGCGATAATACGGAAAGAAATTAGAGTTATGGGATTTAGTGACATATTGACAAAACTGTTCGGTAACAAGTCCGAACGCGACTTGAAGGAAATTACGCCTTATGTAAAAAAGATTACGGACGTCTATCCGTCCGTTAAGGCGCTGTCGAACGATGAACTGCGTGCAATGTCGCAGGAAATCAGGAATCGGATACTGGACTACGTCAGCGCGGAAAAACAGCAAATCGCAGACCTGCGCAGGGATATCGACGAAAAGGAACTGGAAGAACGCGAAGCCATCTGGGCCGAAGTCGACGGGATTGAGAAAAAAATCACCGAAAAGTTTGAAGAGATTCTGGAAGAAGTCTTGCCGGAAGTTTTCGCCATCGTCAAGGACACCGCCCGGCGCTTTGCCGAAAACGAACAAATCGTCGTCACCGCCAGCGACTTTGACCGCAACCTGGCTGCCGGACACGACTTTGTGAAAATCGACGGAGAAAACGCCGTGTATTACAACCGCTGGGTAGCCGGCGGCACCGAAATCGTCTGGGACATGATTCATTACGACGTGCAGCTGTTTGGCGGCGTCGTCCTGCACAGGGGTAAGATTGCCGAAATGGCCACCGGCGAAGGAAAAACGCTGGTCGCCACGCTGCCCGTGTTCCTGAACGCGCTGACCGGCAACGGCGTGCACGTCGTCACGGTCAACGACTACCTCTCCAAGCGCGACTCCGAGTGGATGGGGCCGCTCTACATGTTTCACGGCCTGTCGGTCGACTGTATCGACAAGCACCAGCCCAATTCCGACGAACGCCGCAAAGCCTATAACGCCGACATCACCTTCGGTACGAACAACGAATTTGGCTTCGACTACCTGCGCGACAACATGGCCGTCAGCCCGAACGACCTCGTGCAGCGCAAGCACAACTACGCCATTGTCGACGAGGTCGACTCCGTACTGATCGACGACGCCCGCACGCCGCTGATTATCTCCGGGCCGATCGCCAAGGGCGAAGAACAGCTGTTCGACCAGTTCCGTTCCAACGTGGAAACCGTCTATAGCGCGCAAAAAAACCTGTGCACCAGATTGCTGACGGAAGCCAAAAACAAAATGTCGAGCAGCGAGAGTCGCGTTTACGAAGAAGGCGCCATCCTGCTCTACCGCTCGTTCAAGGGATTGCCCCGCAACAAAGCGCTGATCAAGTTTCTCAGCGAACAGGGTACCAAAGCCAGCATGTTGAAAACGGAAGAATTTTACATGCAGGACAACATGCGGAAAATGCCCCTGCTCGTCAACGACCTGAGCGATAAGAACGAGGAAGAAAACAAAAAAATCCGCAAGGAGAACGAGAAGATACTTTCCGACAACCTCCGGCGCCGGGAAGCCGGCGAAAAGGAACTGCCCACCATGGAAGAAAAGCGCTACGGCTCCACTGCTCTCTATTTCGTCATCGACGAAAAAAACAACAGCATTGAACTGACCGAACGCGGGCTGGACCTGCTGACCGGCAAGTCGGACGACCCAAACTTCTTCGTTCTTCCCGACATTGCCTCCGAGCTGTCCCAGATAGACCTGACGGGCGATACGGAAGTCGAACGGCAGGCAAAAAAGGACGAACTCCTGACCAACTACTCCATCAAAAGCGAACGGGTACACACCATCAACCAGTTGCTGAAGGCGTACACGCTGTTTGAGCGCGACGACGAATACGTAGTCATTGACGGACAGGTGAAAATCGTCGACGAACAGACCGGTCGCATCATGGAAGGCCGCCGCTACTCCGACGGCCTGCACCAGGCCATCGAAGCCAAGGAGCGCGTGAAAGTCGAGGCGGCCACCCAGACGTTTGCAAACATCACGCTGCAAAACTATTTCCGCATGTACCACAAGCTGGCGGGCATGACCGGTACGGCCGAGACGGAAGCCGGCGAGTTCTGGAACATCTACAAGCTGGACGTAGTCGTCATCCCGACCAACCGCCCGATTTCCCGTACCGACAAAAACGACCGCATCTACAAAACCAAGCGCGAGAAATACAACGCCGTCATCGAGGAAATCTCCGCGCTGATTGCAGCCGGACGACCGGTGCTGGTCGGCACGACCTCCGTCGAAATCTCGGAACTGCTGAGCCGCATGTTAAACATGCGCCGGATTCCGCACAACGTCCTGAATGCCAAACTGCACCAGAAGGAAGCGGATATCGTGGCGCAGGCCGGACAGAAGGGAACAGTCACTATCGCCACCAACATGGCCGGCCGCGGTACCGACATCAAACTCTCGCCCGAAGTGCGGGCAGCCGGAGGACTGGCCATCATCGGTACGGAACGCCACGAAAGCCGCCGCGTCGACCGCCAGTTGCGCGGTCGCGCCGGACGTCAGGGCGACCCGGGTTCATCCGTCTTCTTCGTCTCGCTCGAAGACGACCTGATGCGCCTCTTCGCCACCGAACGGATCGCCGGACTGATGGACAGGCTCGGATTCAAGGAAGGCGAAGTGTTGGAGCACAACATGCTGAGCAAGTCCGTGGAACGCGCCCAGAAAAAGGTGGAGGAAAACAATTTCGGCATCCGCAAGCGGCTGCTTGAATACGACGACGTGATGAACTCGCAACGGAACGTGGTGTACACGCGCCGCCGTCACGCCCTGATGGGCGAACGCATCGGACTGGATGTGATGAACACCCTCTACGACACCACTACCACGCTGGTGGAACAGCACGCCGCCGGCAACTACGAGGAATTTAAACTCGAACTGTTCCGTTCGCTGGCGCTGGAATCGCCCTTTGAAGAAGAAGATTTCCGGGGAACCAAAGCGGACAGGCTGACCGAAGAACTGTTCGACGAAGTGCTGAAACAGTTCAAGCGCCGGATGGAACGGCTGTCGCAAATGGCCGACCCCGTCATTCGGCAGGTGTACGAAACCCAGGGAGGCCAGTACGAAAACATCCTGATTCCCATTACGGACGGCAAACGGATGTACCACATTTCCTGCAACCTGAAAGAGGCCTACGAAACGCAGTCGAAAGTGGTAGTCAAGTCGTTCCAGAAAGTCATCACGCTGCATACCATCGACGACGCATGGAAAGAACATCTGCGCGAGATGGACGAACTGCGCCATTCGGTGCAGAACGCCAGTTACGAAAACAAAGACCCGCTGCTTATCTATAAACTGGAGTCCTACAACCTGTTCAAGGAGATGGTGGAAAACATGAACCGGAAAACGGTTTCCATCCTGATGCGCGGACAGATTCCGGTACGTGAAAACGTCCAGGTGCGTCAGGCCACGCCCGAAAGACGTCAGGACATGAGCCGTTACCGGACGGAAAAAAGCCAGTTGGGCGACGGCAGTAATCCGCTGCTGCCCAAACCGCCTGTCGGCCCGCAGCAACCGCAGCGGATGGAACCTGTACGTGTAGAAAAACGTGCCGGACGAAATGACCCCTGTCCCTGCGGAAGCGGTAAAAAATACAAAAACTGCCACGGAAAAGGACTGTAACGGGCAGGATATCTTTAAAATCGGATCGGATTCCGAACAGATCCGTTGGAAATGAACAGAGAAAATTGAGTTATTAATCATGTTCCGCAGTTTGAATTGAGAGATTATACGTGCATTTGCCGAACAATTATTGAAACTTTTTGGATTATGAGATACTTTAAATATAGCAGTACCTTGTAATAACACAGAACATTACATGATAGAAACTTCCACTCGCTTACATGGTGTGGAAGAGTTGATTGCCCAAAAGCAATATTTTGTGATTCATGCAGCGCGTCAGAGTGGCAAAACAACTTACTTGCAGGATTTGACCCAACGACTTAATGCCGAAGGGAAATATTACGCGCTGTACTGTTCGCTGGAAAGCGTTCAAAACATTGTTGAACCGGAGCAAGGCATACCGGCAATTATCAGTTGTATAAAAGGTAGACGGGAAAACAATTACGATAATAGGACGTTGATATTACCGTCCGTCCTTCTTATTATGCCTTGTTTGAATGAAGAATAACTTCGTTCCACAAAGGAATCTGAATTGAAAATCGACGCAGTCAAATGCACTCCCGAATCAGCACTGATTTTTTTTTGTGAAAAATATTTTGATATAACCAATACTATATATATCTTTGCCGCCGTAATTTTTCAAGGAAATATATGGCAATAATTGATTTAGTTAGATGGTCACCGCAAGGAAACAGTACGATTTATGCGTATCGTTTTCCGGAAACAAATCTCAGCACATATACACAACTGAT
>JAISWC010000028.1 GCA_031271245.1 Tannerella sp.
GGTCTTCAATCAGGAAGTCTCCGGCCAGTTGTTCGGCCACCCAGCTTACCGGCATACACTTGATCTTTAGCTTGAAATCCCGGTCTATCGAGGCGCCGTTGTCAAAATCCAGCGTAAAATCCGCGTTTTTTGCCTTTATCCGCGCCGGCAGCGAGGTAAACGTGAATTGTTCCTTCCAGCCGCCGGCCTTGTTTTTGGCCTTTACCGTCACATTCCCGCCGGAAACCGAAACCGTAAACCTGTATTCACTGTCCAGACCGGCCATGGATGCGGAATCCGGCGAGAGTTTCAGCGGCGCGTCGCGATACATTTTATAGAAGGAATACGGCCGGGTATATTCCACATGCAGCCCGAGGTCAAGAACCATGGCGGAAAACAGCCGGTTAGACGTGAGGATGGAGAGTTCGTCTTCAATGTTTACGCCCACGCCGCTGCCGCCAATGCCGAACGACCGCATCAGTCCGGCCGCTTCGCCCATGCCCAGTCCCGACACGCTGACGTCCTTGTCTTCCTGTATCTGGATGCACGCTATGAAATCGAATGTTTGCGGATAAAACACCAAATATAAAACGGCCGGAATGAGCGAAAGGAAGAAAGCCGCGACGAACAGCTTCCACTGGTGCAGGTAACGCACGATAACGGTTTTCAGTCCCAGCGATTCCGTATCTTTATTTTCCATTATTTCCTTTTCCATAAGTTACGTGTTATTTGCTTGCCTGACTGGTGATTGCCAGGATGATGGTGGAGATGACGTTGACGCCGGTCATAATCGTCGAGACGATCGTCAGCGTATACTGCTGCGCCGAGCTGAAATTGGCGTTTTTTATCTTGGCCCTGTTCGGCTCCACATAGACCATGTCGTTTTGTTTCAGGTAATAATAGGGAGAGGCCATGATGTTCGGATCGGTAATGTCGAGGCGCACATGCTCTTTTACGCCCTCATTGTCGCGAATCAGCAGGATGTTTTTGCGGTTGGCATTGATCGTCAGGTCGCCGGCCATGGCGATCAGGTCCAGAATCGAGATGCGGCTGTTCGGGATGGTATACATGTTGGTGCGCGCCACTTCGCCGAAAATACCCACCTTATAATTAATGATCTGCACGTTGACCAGGGCGTCCGGCACATACGTCACAATCAGGCTCTGCAATTTCCGATTAGCTTCGTGCATCGTCAAATCCGCCAGATGAACCTGTCCCAGTAGGGGGAAATTGATGTTTCCCTCCTGGTCGACCAGATAGGAATAAATATTTTGCACGCTCTGATCCATGTTTTTTTCGCCCTGCGGATAATACCCGTATGCCGGGGGATTGAACGGCGCCACCACCGTCGGATCCTGCGACGAGACGTTGATGCTCAGCATGTCGTCAGCACAAATCGTCGTATTGTAGGTTTGCTTCATGGCTTCCCACTGCTGCCGCGAAATCTTGTCGATCCCCTGAAAATAAGTCACGTCCTTGGGCACCCGGCACGAGCCGGCCAGCAATATAATACACAGCATCCATCCTGCTTTACTTTTCATACCACTCTTTCTCTTCTGTTTAGTCTGTAAATAATAATGTTACAAGCCCGCAAAGGCTCTTTACCAAAATGTCGTCTAAATAACGAAGGAACGGAAAAGTTATTGTTACTGTTCAAATATTTTCAGGGCGCTTATCGTATTAAAACACGGAGACACAGAGGAACACAGCGAAAAATCTCCGTGTTCTCCGTGTCTCCGTGTTTCAATAAGGCATCCTTCCCATCCTTCTTTTTCACCGTGCGATGACGAATGTCACCGTTCGGCTTCCCGACGTGTCGGATTGGGTAGCAGTTACACTTTCCGGTCAGTTATTTCCCGTTCGGCAACAGGGCTTTGCGACAATATTCCACGCATTTCACCACCTCCCCGACGGCATCCGAACCCTGCGGAATCTCGTATTCCAGTTCGATGTCGCAGGTGATCGGCCATTTCTCCTTCTGAATCAGCCGGAGTATTTCGCTGACAGGCGTCTGTCCTTCGCCGAAAGGCCGGTTGGTGTCGCGCGGCGTAGCATCCGGGCCGGTCTTGTCCTTGAGATGGATGCTGGCAATGCGTGCATGAAGTCTTTTGATCAGTTCGCAAGGGTCTTTTCCGGTTGCTCCGAAATAATGTCCGGCATCGAAATTCAGCATCACCCGCGGGCCGACGTCAAGTACCCGGTCGAAACTGAAGCCCGGTTGTCCCGGCTGCCCGTGGTTATGGAAGATGACATACAGTTTGTGTTTGTCGGCAAAGGGAACCAGCCGTTTGGCCGATTCTTCGGATATTTCCGTCGTGATACCTTTTGCTCCCAGCGTTTTGCAGACACGAAAGGCATAGTCGATTTCGGCATCCGACCAGTTCGGGTCGCCCAGTTTGAGGATATCGATTTTCACTCCCCTGTCCTTGAACAGCTTCTTGATTTCCTTGAATTTGTCCATCGAAACGGAGGTTCGCCAGGCACGAACGGCATCCGCATCCTGACCGGACGGGATGCCGGCATACTGTTCTACGGCGCCGCCCATCAGTTCAACCGAACTGAGACCTGCCTGTACGGTATAATCCAGCATCGCCGTCAGTGACTGATCCGGCAAGCTCCGGAAACTGTAGGTGATGGTTCCGATTTGTACTCCTCCGAATTTGGAATCGGGTTTGTCGGCTACCTGTACGCACGAGACAGTCATTACCGACAGCATGACTGCGCTCATCATTTTCAACATGTTCTTATTCATTTTGTTGCTTTTTAAAGATGATAGTTATTCGAAATTAAACTCCGGGGTATTTTTCCCGTTTTAAACAAAAAAACGCCCAAATGTACTGAATGTATCCGTAACAGCCAAGCGGATGAAAAAATTTCCGTCCGTTTTTTTTCTTCGATGCCGAATACAATATTCTCATTCCATGCAGCGTTATAAGGGAAATTGCATCTTACAGGCAAATGAGTGACAACTATGAAACCTTTGGTATTATCTTTTTTTGCAGTCATCTTGTGTTATTCGCTCTTTTTTAACAGGAAGAATACACAAACGCATGTGGATGAGGTGAATTATACGATTCAGATGGAATATGAAACGTATGAAGTACCGGATTCCGTGCCGTTATATGCGCGTTCCCCGGAGATTCGGGGAGGGAATTATTTCGTTCCCGTCCACTTTCAAATCGCCGTTTTCGACTGAACGGATGCGGGTTACCTGTAAAACACGATGAAAGCTCCCCTATTTCTGCTTTTCCTTGCCATTATTTCGTGTGTTCACCAGGGTCGGAAGCATTCTTCTGCCGACGGTGTCGAAATCGTGAACTGTTTGTCGGAGATTTCCGCGGAAGTCGTGGCTGTTCCGCTGGAGACAAACGAATTGTGCCGGCTCGGTGAAGTGCGGCAGGTGAAAGGCGACGGACGCGATCTTTTTGTCTGGAGCGAAAACGGGATTTACCGTTTTGACCGCACGGGCAAGTTCAGGAACCGTTTTTCGATCGATGCCGGCCGTCGCATCAGCGACTTTGCCCTGAATCCCGGACAGCAGCAGGTGATGATACTGGACAGCGCTCAACAGCTCCACTGTTTTACCCACGACGGACAGACGCTTTTCCGGATGGATTTGGGGACGGATGCGCCGTGGCAAACCATACTGGATATTGCCTGTCACGACAGTTCGCTGTGGATTGCGATCGAACGCCTGACGCCGGACCGCCGTTTCGAAAAACGGCTTGTCAGGATAGACTTTTCCGGGCAGGTAGAGGAAGATTACAAACTGACCGAAGTCGATCTGGGACGGTTTTCCCTGTCCTGCAACTATTCGCCCGAACTGTCGGTAATCGGGAACAGGGTCTATGTCTATGCGCCTTTTTCGTCGAAGGAAACCATCCTGCGGGATACACTCCATCTGCTTTCCGGCGACATGCTTCCGCCGGCCGGAGAGTCAGGCGCGTTACAGGTGATGCCGGTTCGCACGAACGGCCGGTTTCTGTTTGCCTCCTACCGGGAAAACGTATCGGAAAAGGAAAATTATTTGTTCCTGTATGACCGGAAAAAGGACAAGGCATACCCGCTGCACGGGTTTATGGACGATTTCTATCAGACCGGCCCGGTCAGCAATCTGCAAGCCCTGGATATGCGCAGCTGCGAATATGGTTACTTCAAGTCGGGAAAAGAGGTCGCCCGCGCTTTTCCGGAACGGAGCGAGACGGCCAATCCGGTGATTTTCCTGCTTAAACTGCACGCATAACCCAATGGGTGCGCCGATGTACGGCGAGCTAATCCGGCGTTTCCGTGTAGGGTTATAACGATGAAAATGCTCCGTTTTTTCCAAATGTCGTGTTTTCAAAAACATGTTATATAACATATTTAATCAACAGCTATTTTTTAAATGCACTGATATTTAATTTTTTATCTTATTGTTAAAATGGAAAATATGCGTTGGACGCATTTTTTTCGCAGAAAAAGTTGCAGGTATCAAAAAAATAATTTTACTTCGTCCCGAATTTGGAAACAAATAAATAACGTATAGATAAAATGAAGAATAAAGACACTGCCATTGTCGAACATCCGATCCGTCGCGGGATTGGAAATGTGTTGGTTTTCGCCCCCTGTTCACCCATGCGTTAATATATGTTAACGGTGGGGGGGGGGGGTAATTCCCTGTGTGACAGCTATTTAGACGCATCTATTTTATGTGGAGGCGCTGCGCAGACCGCCGCTCGGCGTAGGCTCTGCCTGCGTCGTGTTAAAAGCATGTCTCCAGACATGCTGCAAGCGGGGACGCTTGCTTTTAATACGACGAA
>JAISWC010000132.1 GCA_031271245.1 Tannerella sp.
ATGGTGGAAAAAATCTGGGAACATTTTTCCCTGTACGCCAACTTCGAGAACTTCACCGACACGCGACAGACCCGATTCGAAAGCATCTACACGGGCACGTTTGCAAATCCCGTATTTAAAGACATTTATGCTCCGCTCGACGGATTTGTCGTAAATGGGGGAGTGAAGTTGAGGTTTTAGGAGGTTGCCCGGAAGTAAACCCTACAAATTTATGGCGGTATGGGTACATTCCATGGAATTTGCCGGGCATTTGCAAAAACAGCCGCAATTCCGCAGTTCGGGGAAACGTTTCCGCGGTTCAGGGAAACATTTCCACGACTTAGAGGTTCCTCCGATGTCCCGTAGGGACATTATGTTGGTAGAAAATGTGCACCTCACACCCCGCCCCCGTCCCGTCAGGGACGGAATGTGGGTGTTCTGCATACATTCCGTCCCTGACGGGGCGGTGTGTCAGGGGGGAGATGGCCTGTTTCTACCAACATGTTGTCCCTACGGGACAGGGAACCGAACCGTTACATATTGTTTATTTTGCGTGCCTTAACGGATATGTAGCCTGTTGTGCCTGTTCCGAAAGGATCGAAGATGTGCCTTTCATCCAATATTTTTTTGCGTCCAAATAAACCCGGCAAACTTCCTTCAGTCTAAGAGACGTTGTTAAAAGATGAATTATTAATGATTAAAGAAAGGAGTAAAAGTCATGAAAAGATGGGTTGTTATTTCAGGTTTAGCACTGGCAACGGGCCTGTTCCATGCCGGTGATACGGCAGCGCAGGCGGTTTCCGTTCAGGTCAACATCAATATCGACCGGCAACCGGCATGGGGCCCGGCCGGTTACGACTACGCCGCATTCTATTATTTTCCGGAACTGAATGTATACTTCGACGTTGACCGTGCACTGTTCTACTATTTGGACGGCAGAAGATGGATATCCGGTTTTTATTTGCCTTTGAGCTATCGCCGCTACGATCTGTACCGGATGTACAAGGTGGTTTTGAACCATGACCCGAATCCGTGGATTCACAACCGGCTGCACCGGCGCGACTACGGCCGTTTCCGTCATAACCGTTCGCAGGTGGCCATCCGTCATGCGAAAGAACACCGCTACGGCAGGGCCAGAAGCAATACGCGCGCCTGGGTGGCGCCCGAACATGACCGCAAACACAGCGACAGTCATTATCGCGACGGAAAACGCGACCGGAAACGCGACCGGAGTGCTGCCAAACCGCCTTCGGGTCAGAAGCGCGACCAAAGTACGGCCAAACCGTCTTCGAACCGGAAGCAGTCCGAACAGGGTAAAAGCGGCAAATCGGAACGTTGAGACGTAAAACAGCAATGGCTTCACACCAGGTGAAGCCATTGCCTGTCCATCACTGCCTGTTCCGTCTTTTACCGGTACAGCGGCCCGTAGGTCTGACAGGCTCTGTAGTCCGCCCCTTCCTTTTCCATGCCGAAGGCGTTCCACGCGGCCGGACGGAAGATGTCTTTCCCGTCGACGTTGTGCATGCATACCGGAATGCGTAATATGGAAGCCAGCGTGATCAGGTCGGCGCCGATGTGCCCGAAACTGACGGCGCCATGGTTCGCACCCCAGTTGTTCATGACCGAATACACGTCCTTGAAGGTGTCGTTGTCGGCCAAGCGCGGCGCAAACCAGGTAGTCGGCCAGCCCTTGTCCGTACGTTCATCCAGTATCTTGTGCACTTCGGGGTCGATGTCCACCGTCCAGCCCTCAGCCAGCTGCAATACCGGCCCCAGCCCCTTGACCAGGTTCAGGCGTATCATCGTGCAGGGCATTCCGCCCTTCGACAGGAACTTGGACGAGAAACCGCCGCCCCGGAAATATTCGCGGTTGGCGGGCATCCAGGTCGTGGCGTCGAGACAGGCCTGCGCCTCCGCTGCGGTGATTTCCCAAAAAGGTTTCATGGCCGGACGGCCGTCTCTGTCGCTCTGCTGTCCGGAGCCGTCGAGCGACGCCGCACCGGAGTTAATCAGGTGGATAATGCCGCTGGCTGCCTGTCCGGTCAGTTTCTTCCCCGTCACGCGCTCCACGGCCTCAGGACTCCAGTAGGTGCGCACGTCGGCAAAGACTTGCGCCGTACCGGTCAGCAAATGACCGAAAAGCATCGCCGTTCCGTTGAGCGCGTCGTTTTCCGTAGCCAGTACGAAGGCTTCGCGGATGCCGTTCCAGTCGTACGACGAGTTCAGGATGGCTTCGGTAAAGTCGCCGTTCGGGAAATGATCCGTCCACTGGCGCTGTCCCTGGAAACCGGCCACAAGGGCATTGTGTCCCAGCGATTCTTCGCCGAAGCCCAGGTCCTTCAGTTTCGGATTGCCGGTCATCAGGTCGCGTACGATAAGGGTCATCTTCACGATAAACTCCCAGTCGGCCTGCTGTCCTTCCGGAGTTTTGACCAGGTCTTTCCGGTTAATCGTGTCTTCCCCCTGCCGGCAGTTCTTCTTCACCCATTCGAGCGCCTTGGCATATTCTTCTTCGTCGTAGATGCCTTCGTTCATGCGGCGGATGATTTCCACCTCGTCAATCCCTTCGCAGCGCATACCCAAATAATCCTCAAAAAAGTCGGTGTTGACAATCGATCCGGCGATGCCCATGCAGACGGCGCCGATGGAAAGATACGACTTGCCGCGCATCGTGGCTGCCGCCAGTGCCGCACGGGCAAAGCGCAGGAGCTTTTCCGACACGTCGGCCGGGATGTCCGTCGTACCGGCATCCTGCACGTCGTGTCCGTAGATGCCGAATGCCGGCAGACCCTTCTGGGCGTGCGCAGCCAGTACGGCAGCCAAGTAGACGGCGCCCGGACGTTCCGTACCGTTAAAGCCCCAGACGGCCTTCACGGTGTGCGAATCCATATCCATGGTCTCGCTGCCGTAACACCAGCACGGCGTCACCGTAATGGTCACGCCGACGCCTTCCTTCCTGAATTTTTCCGCGCAGGCCGCACTTTCCGGCACGCGCCCGATGGTGGAGTCGGCAATTACACACTGCACCGGCGTCCCGTCGGGATACTTCAGCGTAGACGTTAACAGGGATACTACACTTTTGGCCATATTCATGGTCTGTCCTTCCAGCGATTCGCGCACGCCGCCCATCCGGCCGTCAATCGCCGGGCGAATGCCTATCTTCGGCCATTCGCCTTGAAATCTGTTTTTTCTCATTGATATACTTTAATTTTATTGACAAAAACATTACATAAGAATAGACTGCAACTCTTTTTCAGACAAGACAGTCTATTTTGGCGCCTAAATTACTATATAATTTTGGAATAACAGTTCCCTTACGTCTTTTTAATACATCAAAGAGACAAAAAGAATGGAGAATGGAGAATGAATTCCCCCTTAGGCTACGTCGCTCACCCCTTCCGTGGAAACGCTGTCGTTCGGCGTAGAGAGGGATTACCGGTCCATTGATGTGGTTACGGATGCGGCGGAATGGAGCTACACCTGCAAATGTGTGGAATAT
>JAISWC010000036.1 GCA_031271245.1 Tannerella sp.
GCCTTCAAGGTGAACAGCATCGACTACCTGCTCAAGCCCATCGAGCCGGACGAGATGCGGCGCGCCCTGGATAAATTCCACCGCCGGGAGCATCCGGAGGCGTTTGATTACCTCTCCCGCTTCTCTTTCCCGAATCCGACCGGCCGTTATGCGGAAAAAATCCTGATACCCGTCAACAACGACCTTATTCCGGTGGACGTATGCAGCGTCTCCTGTTTCTACAGCAGCGGCGGAGATACCCGTATTGTTCTGAAAGACGGGAAAATGTATCATTACGGCAAGGCGCTGGAAAACATTTACGCTTCACTCAGTCCGGTACATTTTTTCCGGGCGAACAAGCAGTATATTGTCGCCAGAGACAGCGTCCGAAACATTACCGTCTGGTTCGACAAACGCCTGCATGTCACGATGGATGCCCATGTCCCCGAACGGATTTACGTCAGCAAGAACAGGGCCGCCCAGTTCAAGAAATGGTTGACCAACGGTTAGGCAACGGAGCGGAAGATGCATTTATCGCACACTTTACAGGCTTTTATTCGGGCGCATGAAGGAGACGATTTGCCCGGCCTGCTGCTTTCCGCCGCACGCTATCCGGAGGTGGATGTTCCCTTTGCGGTGGAACAGATTGCCGCACGCCGGCGAATCTGCAAAAAACTGCCGGCATGGTATGCGGACGGACGGCTGGTTTTTCCTTCGAAAACGGCAGCCGAGCAGTGTTCTTCGGAACAGACCGCCCGTTATAAACTTCGCCTGCTGGACGGGGAGCGGCATCTTTGCGACCTGACCGGCGGACTGGGTGTCGACGCGTATTTTTTTGCGCAAAAGGTGGAGCGGGTAACGTATGTGGAATGTTCCCGGACGTGTTTCGAGGCGGCCATGCATAACTTCGCGCTGCTGCAAGCCGGCAATATCGGGGGATTGCCGGCCCGGGCGGAAGAGGCATGGGCCGGGATCGCGGACGTGGATGTGTTTTACCTCGACCCCTCGCGGCGCAGGGAGGGTACGCGCCTCGTCGCCCTGCAGGACTGCGAACCGGATCTGACGAAACTCCTGCCGATGCTTTTGAGCAGGGCGCCCAAAGTGATTGCAAAACTCTCGCCGATGCTGGATATCCGGCATACGCTGACCCTGCTGCCCGGGGCGACGGCGGTGCATGTGATTTCGGTAAGGAATGAATGCAGGGAACTGCTGTTCGTGTGGCAACGGGACGCCGGTGCGCCGGAACCGGAGATTCACTGCGTGAATGAGACGGCGGACGGGACGGAACAGGCGTTCCGCTTTTCGCCTGCGGAAGAACAGCGCTGCACGGCACCGCTGTGTGGACAGGTGGGCGCCTACCTGTACGAGCCGAACGCGGCAATCCTGAAAGCCGGAGCCTGCAAGTTGACGGCCGTCCGAACGGGCGCCGGCAAGTTGCATCTGCACAGTCATCTGTATACTTCGGATACGCTGATAGCCGGTTTTCCCGGACGGGCGTTCCGGGTCACGGAAGTGATTCCGTTTTGCGGAAAGACGTGCCGGACGATCGCCCGCCACATCCCGCAGGCCAACGTCTCTGTCCGGAATTTTCCCCTGACGGTACACGAACTGCGCAAACGCACCCGCATAGCCGAAGGCGGAAACTGCTACCTGTTTGCCACAACACTGGCCGGCGATGAAAAAGCGCTGATCCGCTGCGAAAAGGCGAAAATCGGTTTTAACGTATAACAACGAAAAAGTTCCCCCAGGGACGGAATGTCGGTAGCAGGAAAGCCGCATGACGATGAACGTCCCGGGATAAAAAGGGTAGGTCGGGAAGGATTGCCGGGGACAGGGAACTTGGGATGAACAAGAATTCCGTGCGTCACTACGTCAACGTCGCACTCAGGTATAACGAAAACCTGACCGACGAAGACCGCGTACGCCTCGAACTCACCGTTCCCGATACGAAACTTTTTGATACAAAAATCCCGGAGCAAAAATAATATTGCATACACAGTTTGGGGAAATGGAAAGGGCGAGCCGCGCGGCTCGCCCTTTTTCCGTTTTCATTCTCCATTCTCAATTCTCCATTCTCAATTCTCAATTTTGCTCAACTGATCCCTGTTTTCGTACACTTTCATGATGGCGTTGACGATGTCGTCCATGTCGGACTTTGTGCCCAGCAAGGGCCCGGCAGCCCAGAGCATCAGCATCTCTTCGCTGCATATTTTGTCGCATACCGGGCAGTCGAGTTCCTCCCTGTACTGTTTCAGCCGTGCCGGCGAATACATCGCCTTGTATTCCTTCAGACCGAGGATATGATCTACCCACGGCGCCCGGTGCAATCCCGCCGATATGTAGGGTGAAACCGCCACGCCTTCGGCTGCGAGCGCTTTCAGGAAGATTTTCCTGTCCACGCCGTTGAAATGTTCTTTGCGGTAGCCCATGGTGTAGAGGTAGAACGAACCGCTTTCGGTTCCGTCGTACAGTTTCTGGGGTACGACGCCGGGACACGCTTTCAGTCGGGACGTCAGATAGGCGGCATTCTCGTTGCGCCGCTTCCACTGCTCTTCGGCATGTACCAACTGGACGAGCAGTATGGCGCCTTCCAGTTCGTTCATCCGGTATTTGGAACCGATGGTTTCGCTTTTCCCGCTGCGCGAGGTGCCGTGGTTATGTACCGTGTAACACTTCTCCATCAGCGCCTCGTCGTTTCCGACGATCGCACCTCCTTCGCCGCAGGCAATGGCCTTGCTGGACTGGAAACTGAAACATCCCACATTGCCGATGGTGCCCAGCCGCCGGCCGCGGAACTGTCCGAGATGGGCCTGGCAGACGTCTTCGATCACATACAGGTTGTGCTGTCTGGCTATCGCCAGGATGCTGTCCATGTCGCACGGCTGTCCCATGAGGTGAATGGGCATGATGGCTTTGGTGTTGGGCGTGATGCGTCGGGCGACGATGGCCGGGTCAAGCTGGAACGATTCCCGGTCGATGTCCACCAGTACCGGCAACGCCCGGCTGACCAGAATGGAGGCGATGGTTCCCATATCGGTGTACGGGCTGGTAATGACTTCATCCCCCGGGCCAATGCCCAACGCTTCTACACACGTGTTGAGCGACTGTGTACCGGAGCCTGTGGCTACGCAAGCTTTCGCTCCCACCATGGCAGCCCATTTTTTCTCAAAGGCGGCCACGGTGCCGTTCACCGGATTGTCGATGCGGCACCATAACCGGCTTCGGATGGTTTGAGACACAGCCTCCACCACTTTCTCGTCCATGTAGGGCCATGCAGGCCACTGTTTGTTTTTGCGCACGGGATTTCCTCCCAGAATAGCCAGTTTGTCTTTCGTGTCCGTCACACCGCCGAAAACGGGAGAGACACCCAGTGCAAGACCTGCAGATGCTGCAGATACGGCGCCGATGAAATGGCGACGATTCAATGCTTTGGTTTCCATATTTATTCTATTTTTTGTAACAAAGAAATCGTATAAATCGAATCTGCTGCGTCCAATTCGCGTTTCTTTGTCCTCAAAAAGCGTCAGACGTGCATAAACGGGTAGTTAGTGGCGTGACTGTTTGGAGATTTCCGCTGCTGCCGTTTTACTGTTCTGCCAACTTTTTACGGAGTGGCCGGAGCCGTTTTTTTGCGACGGCGGAAAATTTCGGAGAGCGTGGAGAAGTCCTTGTGAAACATGATGCCTGCGCCCTGGCGGTTCATGGCCTTGTGATAGCGATACAGGTCATTGGCATGATTATACGCCTTCAAACGGATTTCACCGCCCGGGGTCAACCTGTACTCCAGATCAAATTCGCCGATGAAGGCATTGGTCTGAATCGAACTGTTTTTGTATCCGAAATTCCCGTTGAAGAGCAGGCGATTGTCGAGTAACCGGCTGGAAAGTAACATCTCGACTTCCGGATTCGTCACGTCGTCCTGTCGCGAGCGGATGTTGGTGCCAATCTGCACCTTGTCCGTCAGGCTGTTCAGGATGTTGGACAACTGGGCGGAAAGCGCCGACGATGCAACCGCACTGAACTCGTCGCTCCGGGAAGCATTCATCGAGTAGTCCGGCGTATAAAATTTGTTGAGCGCCAGCAGATAGACGATTTGTCGCGCCATCATGTCTTCCGTGTCGATAAACGACTTCACCTGTCGCGCCAGTTCTCCGGAGGAATTGGGCAGTTCCATGTCGAACGAGATCGCGGGGCTTTGCAGGCGGCCGTTCAGGTTCAGCACGCAGTTGACGGGAACGCTGGTACGCAGGGTCTCCTTGCTGAGCGACTGGTCGAGATCTTCGATGTTGGCCGTCAGGAAATAGATTGCCTGGAGGTTCAGGTTGGCCTCCATCGGGTCGCCCCCGAAATCGATGCGGCTGCCTTCACGAATCTGAAAATCCTTGCGAATCAGCTGTTGCAGGCTGAAGTTGTAATTCCCGTTCCGGATGGTATAGCTCCCGTGCATGGACAGCATGTCCGTTCGCGAATCGTACGCTATCTGCATGTCGCCGCTACCGTTTCCTCTGATCCTGTCGCCACTCACGGGATCCATCACCAGCCCCAGACTGGCGTCGGGGGTCACCTCAATCAGACAGTTTACGCGAACCTCGGCGCCTCCGTCGCTGTTTGCGGGAGAGACAACGGTAGCAGTCTGTCGGGGTGTCGCGCCTGCCGGCGGGTCACGAAACCGGATAAAGTCGTACTCTCCGGCGGTGGAACTGTTCATGAATTTAAATTCCAGGTTCGTTTTCGGGTTGCTCTGGAGGGTGGCGTCGACCGTCACCAGCTGTTCGTTGCCCTGGATCCGTGCATTCCCGCTGCTGTATACCATGCCGTATATCTGCGGGTTCGTTCTTTCCGGCGCATCGTAGACCAGCAAGTTCTGCGCCCGGACATCGGCCTGGAACGTGAAATCTTTCAGGTAAGTGTGCTGCACTTCGAAACTGACGGTTCCACGGTTGCCGCTTTTGTCCTGTATGGCCATCTCTTTTCCCCGGATGGAGGCGGGCGTGAGATAAACCGTATCGGAAAACGTGTAATCCGTATTCAGGAAGTCGACGCCGATACGCCCTTCACGCACGAATGCGCTGCCTTCAAAAGACAGTTTGCTGAACGGGCCGAACAGATGTATATCGCCGTATGCGCGTCCGCCGATCACTTTCGTAAATCCGTCCACGTAGGGATGAAGCATGGCCAGGTCTATGTCCCGGGCAGCAAACCGGAGCGAAAGCCCTTCCCGGGGGCCGGCCGGGAAGATCAGCCCGTCCACGTCCGTCCACGTGCTGTCGTTCCGGTAGATGGTCCCCATCAACAGAATCCCTTCCTGATCGCTGTCCCATTCGCTGAACAGTTTCAGGTATCCCTGCTCCACCTGATTGAACGAAAAATGCTGTACTTCCAGTTGGGTGTTCATGACGGGCGTTCCGTAGAGGCTGTTCAGGGACACCGTGCCGGTAGCCCGTCCGCCAAACTGCAGGGCCGGGATATTCACGATATCGAAGATATGGCTCAGTTCGATGTCGTTCAGGTTGACGAGAATCGTTTCCTTCGGATTCCTGACCGAGGCCGTGCCGTTAATGCGCAAGTACTGTTCGCCTTTCGAGATATAAAAGTTGTCGATCGTTGTATTGCCGTTCATGACCGTGACCGAGGCCGGCTCCATGTTCCAGACGGAGTCTCTGACAACGATCCGGTTGGGTTCGAGCGTGACTTCGGTACGCAGGCTTGGCCGGCCGTTCCCGTCCCGGTCGGTCACAAAGAGGGTGGATGTGGTGAATGTCGCCCGGGCGATGCTATTCTGTTCCTTCATGCTTTCAAAGGACAGCCGGGTACCGATCCGGTCGTCGGCGGCTTCGGAATCGAGCTGTAGGGTATTGCGGGCGCCTTTCTTGTGGAAAAACGTCGTTTTCGCCTGCAGGCGGATGCGCCCGTCGGGATTGTCAAGTCCCAGGGAACCGTACTCAAACACCGACTTCCCGATCCGGAATTTGGGCAGCATCGCATTGAGCCGGAACGTATGACGGAGGTTGTCGTACTGAGCGGAGATTTGCCCCTGCTCGACATTGGCAAACGGCAAGCGGAACATGTCGGCCAGCGATTCGGTATTTTCCAGCGTCATCGTCAGCGAAAAAGCGTTGCCGGCAGTCTGTTCGCGGCTTTCCAGCGGCAGCGACGGCAGATAGGTCTGCAGCGTGTGCAGCAGCGACGGCGCCAGCGAAGCAAACGAATACCGGCCGTTGATTTCGCCGTTCAGGAGGTCTGACCGGACGGTCAGTTTGCGATCGTCCTCCCCGTTGACCGCGTCGATTTGCAGCGTGTCCAGCCGGAAAGACTTCTCCGCCGTCTGAAAGGAGAAATCATCCACCACAATTTGTCCGACGAAATTGTCCGGGTGATTTCCGGTAAAATGAGCCGACAGATTCAGGGACATTTGCGGCCGGTCGTATGACCCGGTGAAATGCAGTTTGTCCGGGCGGACATCGGCCAGGCGGGCGGAAACCTGAAAAACGGAATGTTCGCCGTTGTCCCTGACAAAACCTTCCGCACGTAATTTCCCGCCGGTGTCGTTCACCTCGAGCCGGCCGTGAAACTCCTGCCGGCCGAAATGGCCTGCAAGCAGGATGTTTTCGTACCGGTAGCCCCGGTAGTCCATCTGATTCACCTGTGCCAGTATGTTTCCCGCGAGCGAACTGTCCGCCGGATAGGAGACATCCAGTTCGGCCGAAAAGCGAACCGTCCCCCAGGGATTACCCTCATCGAACAGCCGGCTGACATCCAGTTCGGAGGAAGCGACCCGGCCTTTCAGGTAAAAGGCGATATGTTCCTCCCGCCGGTGTCCGATCAGCATATCCGTTTCGAGGGAACCGATGTCCGACTGTAGTTTGCCATAGGCTACCAGATGGTCGGTGAAGCCGGATATTTCGCCGGCAAAGTCGATGTGCCCCAGTCGCCGGAGCGGCGCGGAGAGGGCGAAGGGTTTTTCCGTCAGTCGCCCGGCTATCTCGGACAGCCTGGCGGCGGTTACTTGCAGCCGGTCAATGCGTCCGAACAGGTACGTTGTTTCCGGCTGCAGGAGATTCTTCAGCTCCATTTCTCCCTGAAACGACAGGGCGCTGTTCTGTTTCAGCGTCAGTTGCCGGACACGCATATCGTTCGGAAACCCGGACACTTCTGCCGACAGTTCCGTTTTCTCCGGAAAATGCCGCAGCGCAGGTACGAAGGCGGCAAAATCGCGCAGGCTGAGGCCGGAGGCATTCAGACGAAGTTCGACAGAGACGTCGGCCGGTGTCGAAGCGACGCTGTCGGCCCCGTGAAAGCGAACGCGGGCGTCCGTGATTTGCAGTTGCGTCTCCGGCAGGCGGATATCAAACTCGTCGAACGCGACGCCCTGCCGGTTTCCGCTCAGGCGCGTCGACAGCTTTTCCAGCCGGAAACCGGAACGTTCCCGGAAACTCAAGGTCCGGACACGGATATTCAGGCTGTCGCTGTCCGGTATGTCGAGTGAAATCTGTCCGTTCAACTTCTCCATCAGCACGTGGTTCGGATCGAACTTCCGCGAGGCGTCGGGCATGTCGGCCACGTCGTAACGGATACTGCCGTTCCGGAACAGGATGGAATGTATCTGGAGGTTGATATTCGGAGGTTGTGCCGTTGTATCGCGGGAGGCGAAAGCGTCCAGTATAAATTGCAGGTTGAGCGGGGCGGCAGATGTTTCGCGGTGCAGGTGGAGCGAAAAGTTGAACAGGCGTACCGTCGTGAAGACACATTTCTTCCGCAAAAGCGGCCATACCTTGAATCCGGCGGAGACATGACCGGCCTCAAACAGTCGCTCGCCGCGCCGGTCGTCCAGCGACACGTCGCTCAACACCAGTCGATTTAGCCAGACAAGTTCCACTTTTCCGATCTTCACGGGAACATTCAGTTGTGAAGACAGAAATTCGCCGGCTTCCCGCGCCATCTTCCTCTGTACCTGCGGAACATGCAGCACCCCGGCCGGCAGCGCATACAAAACAGCCCACAGGCCGAAGAGCGCGATTACTATGTACTTTAAAATCCTAATAGCCTCTTTATTTATCTGTTAGTTCTTCCGGACGCCCTGCTGCATCCGGTCGGGTCGCCCGGTTTTCGCCGGACGGCCTGAATTTTCTCCGCAAAAATAATATATATCGCGATAGATTTCGTTATTTTGCGCACTCAATTTGCATTATGAGCATAACTATTCTGGGAATCGAATCGTCCTGCGACGATACATCATGCGCCGTGATACGCGACGGCGCGCTGCTGTCCAACGTGATCGCCGGGCAGGCGGTGCACGAAGCCTATGGCGGCGTGGTGCCGGAACTGGCGTCACGCGCCCATCAGCAGAACATCGTCCCCGTGACGGTGGAAGCCCTCAAACGCGCCGGTATCCGGCAGGAAGAACTGAGCGCGATCGCCTTCACGCGCGGACCGGGACTGCTCGGCTCATTGCTGGTGGGCGTCTCCTTTGCCAAGGGACTGGCGCTCGCGCTGCGCCGTCCCATCATCGAGGTCAACCACTTGCAGGCGCATGTGCTGGCGCATTTTATCCGGCAAACGCCCGACAGCGACCGGCATCCGCAATTCCCGTTTCTCTGTCTGCTGGTGTCGGGAGGCAATTCCCAGATCATCCGGGTAAAAGCATACAATGACATGGAAATTATCGGGCAAACGATCGACGATGCCGCCGGCGAAGCGTTCGACAAGTGCGCCAAGGTGATGGGGCTGGGCTATCCGGGCGGACCGGTCGTGAATCGCCTGGCTGATGAAGGCCGTCCGGACGCCTTTGTTTTCAGCAAACCGCATGTGCCCGGTTATGACTACAGTTTCAGCGGCCTGAAGACTTCGTTTCTCTATACGCTGCGCGATGCACTGAAGGAAAACCCGGATTTCATTGAACAGAACAGAGCGGATTTGTGTGCCTCGCTGCAGGCGACCGTCGTTGAAATCCTGATGAACAAACTGCGGAAGGCGGCGGCGGACTTGAACCTACGGGAGGTAGCCGTCGCCGGAGGCGTGTCGGCCAATTCGGGCTTGCGGGACGCTTTTCGCGAACATGCCGCACGTCTCGGATGGAACGTGTACCTCCCGCCCAACGCTTTCACGACGGACAATGCGGCAATGGTCGCCATGACCGGATATTACAAATATCGGGACGGCGACTTCTGTTCGATGGACGCCGTTCCGTTCTCGCGAACGATGATGGAGGGAGCAAAGGGAATAGTTGGCAGTTAGTAAAACAGATATGGACGTTGAAATTATTACAATTGGCGATGAATTGCTGATCGGGCAAGTGGTGGATACCAATTCCGCATGGATGGGACTGGCGCTGAATGACTACGGCTTCCGGGTGATTCGCCGGACGGCGGTCGGCGACGTGGAGGAGGAGATTCTCTCCGCCATCGACGCGGCGAGACGCCGGGCGCCCCTGGTCATGCTGACCGGCGGACTGGGTCCGACAAGAGACGATCTGACGCTACAGGCGCTCTGTCGCTATTTCGGGTGCCGGCTGCACTTTTCGGAAACCATCTACGCAGACATCGAGGAGTTTTTCCGTCTGCGCGGTCGCCCGGTGAACGAACTGACGCGCCTTCAGGCGATGGTGCCTGACCGGTGCACCGTCATCCGGAACCGTGCCGGGACGGCGCCGTGCACCTGGTTCGAGCGTGAGGGCTTTACGCTGATTTCCATGCCGGGCGTACCGTCCGAGATGCAATGGCTCATGACAAACGAAGTATTACCCCGTCTGGCGAAACAGTTTCACAGAGACCTGTACATCCGGCATCAGACCTGCTGGGTCAGGGATTATTCGGAGTCGGAACTGGCCATGCTTCTGTCCGGCTTCGAAGACGGTTTGCCGTCTTTCGTCAAACTGGCCTATTTGCCGCAGGCGGGCGTCATCCGCCTGCGGCTGTCGGCCTCCGGGACCGAGGCCGAAACGGGGGATGGCGCCGTGACGGCATTGCAGGCCGCCCTGGAACGCCTGCTGGAGGGACATATCCTCGTAATCGGAGACAGGCCCGTTGAGGTGATTGTCGGCGAACGTCTGCGCGAACGGGGCTGTACGGTCGGGACGGCGGAAAGCTGCACGGGCGGCGCCATTGCCGCGCTGCTGACTTCGGTACCGGGCAGTTCCGCGTATTTTGCCGGAAGCATTGTTGCGTATGCCAACGCGGTGAAACAGCAGGTGCTGGGCGTGACGGAAGACGATTTGCGGCAGTGCGGCGCCGTGAGCCGCGAAGTAGTGGAGCAGATGGCAAAGGGCGCACTGCGCGTGCTGGGATGCGACTGCGCCATTGCCACATCGGGAATTGCCGGACCGGACGGCGGCACGCCGGACAAGCCGGTCGGCAGCGTATGGATGGCCGTAGCCTCGAAAGACAGTGTGACCTCCCGCCGCTATCAGTTCGGCGCCCTCCGCGCACAAAACATTCAACGCGCCACACTCACGGCTTTACTGATGCTGCTGGAAAAACTGTGATATACAGCGCGTGGTATAGTTTTGGGCATAAACAGGTAGTTAGTAGTTAGTAGGGATGCCATTCAGATTGTCGCGAAACAGAAAGGCCATTGGCAAACCCTTGTTTTCCGCTTTCATGCCACAGGGGTGCGGGCAGGCTCCGGGAACTCCCGAAAGCCTCGTGCAGGGATGCGGGAAGGTTCCGGGATTCACGCTTTCGTGCCACAGGGGTGCGAGCGGTTTTCGGAAGTCCCGAAAGCCTTGTGCAGGGGTTCGGGAAGGTTGCGGGATTCCCGTTTTCGTGCCGCAGGGGTGTGGGCGGTTTTCGGAAGTTCCGGACACGCGGAAATGAAGCAAAGGGATGAAGCGGTTAGGGAGGGAGATGCAGGTTTCAAAGAACGTTGAACCACCGGAGAAGGAGGACATGGAGAAAAAACTCCGTGTCCTCCGTGTCTCCGTGTTTCAAAAATTCCTTCACTTGACGCACCCTTACTCCTCGTCCTCGTGGTCGTGGTCTTCGCCCGCTTCGTGACTCAGTTCCACGTTGACAACCACGTGCGATTCGTTTCCGGCGGCATCCGTGCAGTAGACCATCAGGTGATATGCGCCCGGAGTTGCATTTTCCGGGATCATGATCTCGTGATGATGGATGGCTGCATTCTTCCCGGAGAGACTCCAGGACTTGTCGAACTCGAAGTCGACGGTTTCGGACGTCGCTTTGGTATGACCGTGATCGTCGAAATTGGGATGAAAGTTGACCTTGTAGGAGGCCAGCATCTCGTTGTCCAAAAATTCCGCGTCAAAGTGCACACCGTGCTCGTCGCCGATTTGCAGAAGGTCGCCGTCGGCAGGTTCCTCCAGGAGGATCACCGGCTTGGTTGTGTCGCTGTCTTCTTTGCAGGCGTTACACACGATAAAAAGGGTGGCCGTCAGGCCAAGGATCAAAAATACAGTTCTTGCATTCATTTCAATTTACTTTTAAAAGGTATTTTAATTAATAACTGGAAGTTTCGTCCCGGTTCGGGAATTTCCACTTTCCGGTAAAAACTCAGATGATTGTAATAAGATATGTTGAACAGATTGCGAAGCGAAAACACGACCTCGACGTCCGTCCCCTTCACCGGGATGCCGGCTGCGGCCCCCAGGTGCAGGAGCGTGGCTCCGGGCGTAATGTCTTCGTTTCGGGCCACACGGCGCTGCGTCGCAATGCTGTGCAGTTCCATGTGGAATTGCCACGCTTTCGCCCGCCACTCCAGGCGATTGCGCATGGAGGCCGGTGGCGAAAAGCTCAGTGGAGTATGCTCGTTCAGGTTATGGGTATACACATATTCACCCACGAAGCGGTAAGTCAGGTTACGCAGCAAATCGACACCCAGCTCGACTTCCGCCCCGGCAAACAGGGCTTCGGCTCCGGTGTAACGGTAGATTTGCCCGGCGTGGGGCAGTATTGACCATTCGCCCGTCGGTTTCAGGTAGATGTAATGATCAAACCGGCTGACAAACGGACTTGCGGACAGCGAAACATGTTCCCGTTCACACGCATAGGACACGTCCAGTTGCCAGCCCCGTTCGGAAGCGAGCGACGCATCGCCCTGTTCGTGGCGGAAAGCGCCGTGATGCACGCCGTTGGAGGCCAGCTCGTGGGCGCCCGGCAAACGGAAACTCCGTCCCAGATGGGCTTTCAGCAGATGCCCGTCTCCGGGTTCCCAGCTGATGCCCAGCGAACCGGAAACATCGCCGAAATGCCGGTTGACACGGGCGCTCCGCCAGATGTACGCTTCGATCACCTCGCCGGCATACGCCCGTTCCCGGAGATACGTCTCCAGGTAGACGTCCCGAAAGGCGGCGATGTCCATTTCCCCGAAATCGTAACGGATGCCTCCGCTGAGGGAAAGCCGGTCGTTCGGGTGAAAGGCACTCAGCCACAGCACGCCGGTGGTGAAACGCTCGTAGGCGGGCAGCAGAAAGGAATAGCCTGCGATACGGTTGCGCTGGTGCTGCACGTCCCATCCGGCCGTATGTTTCCAGCGTTCCGAAGCAAACAGATCGGCCTTCAGGAGCGACTGCACCGTGACAAGCGAAAAGGCAAGTTCCCGGTCCGGGTCTTTCAGCGGGACGGGCTGATTACCGTAATGCGTGTGAAACCGGCTCCATTCTTCCCGGTGATTGTACTGCAACCCCGCGTCCCAGCAGAAGACCGCCCGTTCGCGGAAATACTGCTGGCGGGAAGTGAACTTCAGATGACTGGCCGTACTGTACGGCAAGTCCACCCGGCGGCTGTTGCCGTCGTCTTCCAGCCGCGAGGCGTCGGGGATGCCATGGGCGCCGGGAAAAAAGCCGGCTTTCTGATAGACGTTGCCGACTGTATACGTGGCGCCGTATCCTCCCTTCCGGTATTCGGCAAACAGCGCGACATCGCGTTCGAAACCCGCCGTATTTTTCAACTTCCGCCCGTGAACGGGCAGTCGCTGGGTGAGATACACAACGGTATCGGCCGGTATACGATAGTCGCCGAAATGCTGTTCGGAAAACCGCAACTGGGTGTGCAGGGCGTTTTTCTTTACGCCCAGCATGGCCGAAGCGCCCAGCGTCCCGTTAACCGATTTGCCAAAGAGGATGGCTTCTCCGTAGACCTGGTTGACGGAGGGCGCAGGCCGTCGCGCGAGTTCGATCGCTCCGCCCATTGCGTCGCTGCCGTAAAGCAGCGACGAGGGGCCTTTGCGAACCGTCACACGTTCCACATTGAAAAAATCCATTTCGAGGGCATGGTCGGCTCCCCACTGCTGGCCTTCCTGTTTGATTCCGTTTTCGATCACGGAAATCCGGTTGAATCCCATGCCCCGGATCATCGGTTTGGAAAAGTTCGCTCCGATGTCCATGGAATGAACGCCCGGCACCGACGCCAGCGTTTGCACCAGATTCCCCGCAAAATGTTCGCGCAGGAAACGCTCGTCGAGCGGATGGACTTTCTGTGCGGAAGCGCGTTCGATACGTTGTCTGTAGGAACTGCTCACCACCACTTCATTCAGTGTCACCGTCCGGACCGAGTCCGTTTCCTGTGCGTGAAGGGGACATGCAAACGCAAGCGTCAGTATTGCCGGAATAAACCTGATATGCATACTGAATCATGCTAAATGATGAATATTAATCATTGCACGGAACGATTTCGTGCATACGGAAGGAAGAGCAGACGGTGGCTAAAAGCCCCGGGGAAATTACCCTTTTTCCCGGGGAAACTGCCTGCTCTTCTTCATGCCCACGGAGGTGCACGCAGACTATAGCTGTATAATGCGGAGAGAATTATTTTTTCCTGATAAATAACAGGTTCGGGAGATGGCAGGCTGAGCGTAAAGTCCGGTTCGCCGGGTTCCGTTTCGGTGAAAGGCGACAGGACAAACTGGCATACCGGACACGCCTCGCTGTGATGATGAGCGGGTTTGCCGGCGGCTTCCGCGTCATTCCCCGAGATGCGACAGCACCGGCTGAGGTGAATGTTCCGGGCGGCCGGCAGCCATGCCAGCACAAGCAGCAACAGCCCTCCGATCCATTTTTTATGAAGCCGCCACATGCTCATTTCATGCGTTTAAACAATTCGGACAATAGCCGGAAACCGTGCAGGAAATATCCACCACCCTGTATCCCGGCGGAAGAGAGGGCAGACTGACGGGCTGTTCGTCCATGCACAGCACCGTTTCGCACCCGACACAGCGGAAATGCAGGTGATGGTCGCTGTGATTCCCGGCATCGCAGTGATGACACAGGGCGTAGTACGTCTTTCCGTTTTCGCCGGAGATTTTGTGTACTCTGCCGTCGTCGCAGAAACCCTGCAAAATGCGGTAGATGGTCGCCCGATCCATCTTTTCCGGCAGTTTCCGTTCAATGTCTTCGTGACAAAGGGCGGAAAAAGATTCCGACAGGACGTTCATTACCAGTTGTTTTGTTTTTGTATTCCGTTTTTGCCTATCCATAAACCGGTTGTTAATGCGACAAAGTTACAATAATAATTTGAGACTGCAACCCTGATAGGTGAAATATTTTGGCGAAATATTAGAGGGATGAGTAATAAATAACATGTAATCATTGAAACACGGAGAACACGGAGAACACGGAGATTGTTCATTCCGTTCCTTTGTGTCTCCCGTGGCGCTGTGTGTAAACAAAAAGAGACACGGAGAAGCCACACGTTCCACAGAGCGTGAAAAAACCTCCGTGTGCTCCGTGTCTCCGTGTTTCAATGAATTTTTAACTGACGCGCCGGTAAACCGGTATACGTTATGTGTTTTTCATCCCTAACTGCCAACTATTGTTTATCCACAATTCCGCAAAAATCACAGCTACAGTCAAATTTCGTTTTTTGATGGCGGACATTCGCCGTTTTCTTCGGCAAAAGAGGGAGATTTAGTCAAACTTTGTTCTTCATGCGTTTTTTGTTCAAAATTTATTTAGTGGATATTTCCAAAATGACATATCTTTGCCCCCGTTTAAAGTTTAAAGAGAACGAACAGCTAAATGTTAAAGAGAACATCAAACGGTTTTCAAAAAATACAGAAATAAGCACAGTGCAATCGAATCCAATATTCATTCATTGGAAACAGGGGCTTTATCCCGTTGTCCGGATAG
>JAISWC010000065.1 GCA_031271245.1 Tannerella sp.
TCGTCCCAAATTGGGAGCGTCGAATGACCAGCGCGCAACGAGTATTTCTTTCGCTGCGACAGTTCTGTCATTATCCGAACCCGACTCATCTGTGCCGTCCGGGCCATAATCCATTCCGTTCAGGAAACAAAATCCTGTCACCGGAATAATCCATACTAATTTTTTGCTGATGCAATACAATCTTTTTTTCATCGTCTTAATATTTATAATCCATCTTTCTTCGCATTTTTCTTACAAACGGGACAAAGATATGTATTTTATGGAAATCACCGACAAATAAAATACGGAAAAAGTTCACGGAGATAAGTCCCCCAGGGCTGACACATCTAAATTTTAAGAGGTTTGCAGAGATATCTGTTATCCCATTCTGCTTTTAATCGTTTTCCCCTTACCTCTACTTTAGCAGTTTTCCCGTTTTTAAGCAGGTTTAAAGCGATTCGGTTGAGGAATGAACTGTTTGAAATACACCCGGTAAAAAAGGAATACGGCCGGTATTCCGGAATGTATGCTAATGGCCTTCCTGTTTCGCGATCATTTGAATTGAAAATCGACACAGTCAAACGCATCCTTTTTTCTGTTTTCAGCGTTTTCGTCAATTATTTTACTACTTTTGTTCGCAATATTGGCGACAGGTTCGCAAGTAGATTTTTTTATAAATGGTTATTCATTCAAAAACTGATAAGACAATGACATCACGTAGAAATTTTGTAAGAAAGGCGAGCGCCGGCCTGCTGGTTGCCGGTGCTTCGTCCGTATTCGGCAGTGGCCTCCGTGCGGCTGCCGGTTCGCGCCCGGAAACAAAGAGTGCGCCCTCAAAGGAACTGTTTAAAATCGGCATGGCCGGTTTCACGTTCCGCTCGTTCGACATCGACCAGACAATCCAGATGCTCGACCGGATTGACGTACGCTATCTTTGCATCAAGGATTTTCATCTTCCGTTTAACAGCACGGACGAGGAAATCAAAAACTTTCATGCCGCACTGGCCGCCAAACGCATCACCGGCTACGGAGTGGGGCCGATCTACATGAACACGGAAAAGGAAGTGGATGACGCTTTTAACTATGCACGCCGGGTGGGTGTGAGAATTATAGTCGGCGTTCCGGCGGAAAAACTGTTCCGATACGTCAACGAAAAGGTGAAGCAGTATGACATCCGCTACGCCATCCACAACCACGGCCCGGAAGACAAATATCCCGACGCCACCAGTATCTGGGAACGGGTGAAGGACCTCGACCCGCGGATGGGACTCTGTCTGGACGTGGGACACAATATGCGCGCCGGCAAGAATCCCGTGACCGACCTGAAACGCTATTTCCCGCGAATATTTGACATTCATATCAAAAACGTGACCGAAGCAACCGGCAGGGGCGAAACCTGCGAAATGGGACGGGGCGTGATTGACATTCCCGCATTCGTGAAGATGCTGCGGAGCGTGGATTACACCGGCGTTTGCAGCCTGGAGTTTGAAAAGGACGGCAAAGACCCGCTGGCCGGCGTTGCCGAATCCATCGGTTACTTCAGGGGAGTGATTGACGCAACCCGATAGAAGAAGTCTCATGGCAAATATGAACAGAATGCCGCCGCGATGATGCGGCGGCATTTCCGGGCGTTTACTACATTTAATCCGGTATCTTTGAAACGGCTATACCTTAATCTGTTTCGTATCCCTTACTTTATCCGCGCTGCTACTGTTCTACCGATTACAACTGCGATCTACACTGCAAACAATCCACAAAACCATACCACGCACGGCATAAAAATACCATACACGGGGTATTGTCTGTTCTTTGCAAACGGCGTACCTTTGCTTCCGCAAAATAGTGATGCAGGGAACAAATATGTAATGATTAATGTATATGGCGAACATAGCGAAAAATATTACGGAACTGATAGGTCATACGCCTTTGCTGGAATTGGCAGGCGTGGAAGAGGCGCATGGTTTGCCGGTGCAAATCCTTGCCAAGCTGGAATATTTCAACCCCGGGCGCAGCGTGAAAGATCGTATCGGCCTGGCGTTGATTGAAGACGCGGAATGGAAAGGGCTGCTGAACCGCAACAGCGTCATTATCGAACCTACGAGCGGGAATACGGGTATTGCCATCGCACTGGTGGCGGCGGCAAAAGGTTACCGAACCATCCTCGCGATGCCCGATACGATGAGCCTCGAGCGCCGGACGCTGCTGAAAGCCCTGGGTGCGCAGCTGGAACTGACGCCGGGACACGAAGGCATGGGTGGCGCCGTCCGCCATGCGGAAAAATTGCACGCCGCCATCCCTAACTCCATTATCCTGCAACAGTTCAAGAATCCGGCCAATCCCGAAGTGCACCGCAATACGACGGCACGGGAAATATGGACGGATACGGACGGGACGGTGGATATCTTCGTGGCCGGCGTGGGCACGGGAGGAACCGTTTCGGGCGTGGGCGAGGCGCTCAAGCGTCTCAATCCGGCCGTCAGGGTTGTGGCCGTCGAACCGGCCGACTCGCCCGTGCTGTCGGGCGGCAAATCCGGGCCTCACAAGATTCAGGGTATCGGCGCCGGCTTTATCCCCGACACGTATGACGCCCGCTTTGTGGACGAAATTTATCGGGTGCGGAACGAAGAAGCCATCGAAACGGGGCGCGAACTGGCGCTGACCGAAGGACTGCTTGTCGGCATCTCGTCGGGAGCGGCCGCGTTCGCCGCCGTCCGGATCGCAAAACGACCCGAAAACAGGGGGAAGAAAATCGTCGTCGTCTTTCCCGACACCGGCGAACGCTACCTGTCTACCGTGCTGTTTAATCAACCAACCAATCAATAAATCTGTATGGCAAATAAATTATCCATCATCAGTTTCAGCGGCGATTTCGACAAACTGACCGCCGTTTTCACGCTGGCTACCGGCGCAGCCGCCGTCGGCTACGAAGTCAACCTCTTTTTTACCTTCTGGGGGCTGGACGCTATCAAACGGAAGAAGGGACGAAGTTTTACCGGCGGCACCGCCCTGACCAGACTCTTCGGGTTCTTTATGGGAGGACTGAAAGTGGCTCCCGTCAGCCGCCTGAATTTCTGGGGAGCAAGCCCGCTCATCTTCCGCCGGCTGATGCGGAAAAACAGCGTCGCTACGCTCGAAGAGCTTGTGGAAGCGGCCAAGACGCTGGGGATTCATTTCTACGCCTGCGAGATGGCCATGCACATCCTCGGGCTTACGAAAGACGATTTTATCCCCGAAGTAAAAGACGTGCTGGGCGTCGCCTCTTTCCTGCAACTCTCCGAAGGAGGACAAACCCTCTTTATCTGAAGGCAATATGGCAACGTTTCAACTGGACATCACGCGGGAACACTGTCCCATGACTTTTGTGAAAACAAAAATCGAACTTTCCCGACTGAAAGAGGACGACCTGCTCGAAGTGCTGCTTTCCGAAGGCGAACCGCTGGCGAACGTCCCGCGCACGGCCCGGGAACAGGGCTTCCAGGTTGTGGACATCCAGCCGGTCGCAGGTTCTGTCTATAAAGTAATCATTAAAAAAACAACAAATTAATAACAGTCTGTCTTATGGCAAAAAACGATTTGCAACGCAGCGTGACGACATCGACCGCACGCCAACTGGCCACTACGACCAAAACTCCGCCGCAGATGGGTTCCATCACCCCGCGGCTGTTACTCAAGTTACTCCCCTGGGTACAGGTGGACTCGGGCACATACCGCGTCAACCGTACGAAAGTGGAACTCAAACGCGCCGAACGCATCGATGTGGAATACTACGAAGGCGTGCCGGCTTTCAGCACCGGTTCCTTCCGGCGGATTCCCCTCTTCTCGCACATCAACAAGGACATCGTCAACCGTCTGGCCAAGAAGTTCGAGATCGAGGAAGTGCCTCTGGGCGGTTACCTGATCAAGGAAGGCCATGACCGCCAGAAGTTCTTTATCATCGCACGCGGACAAGTGGAGGTTTACAACAGGGGACTGCACGGCGAAAACCTGCGCATCGCCCTGCTTTCGGAAGGCGAATATTTCGGCGAGGCCGACATCCTCTCCGACAAGCCTTCGTCCGTGACCGTCCGCGCCGTGACGCCGGGCGTATTCTTCACCCTGAGCGGCTCCGAACTGGAGAGCATCATCGAAGAGGTGCCCAATTTTCGGGAAGAATTCCAGAAAGCCGTGGACGAACATCTCCGCCTGCGGGCTACGGTCAACACGCACGGGGAGAAGCATATCGACCTGGTTTCCGGTCACGAGGAAGACAACATCATCCCCGAAACCTACATCGACTACGAGGAAAACCCGCGCGAATATTCCCTGAACACGCTTCAAACGGTTGTACGTGTACACACGCGCGTGTCCGACCTCTACAACAACCCCTACAATCAACTGGAACAGCAGATGCGCCTGAGTATCGAGAGCGTGCGCGAACGCCAGGAGTGGGAACTGATCAACAACCAGCACTTCGGCCTGCTGCACAGCGTGGAACCCGGATACCGCATCAGCCCGCGCTACGGAGCGCCCACGCCCGACGACCTGGACGAACTGCTCTCGCTGGTATGGAAAAATCCCTCCTTCTTCCTCGCCCATCCCCGCGCTATTGCCGCCTTCGAGCGCGAATGCACGTGGCGCGGCGTGCCTCCGACGACGACCAACGTCTTCGGGACAGCCGTTATCCTCTGGCGGGGCGTACCGGTCATTCCCAGCGACAAGCTGGAAATCAAGGGACAATACCTTACCAATCGCGGCGTGGGGACGACCGAGATCATCCTGGTGCGCACGGGAGAGAAGGAACAGGGCGTCGTCGGGCTGCACCGGACCGGCATCCCGGGCGAAATAGCGCCCAGCCTCTCGGCGCGATTGATGGGGCTGGACAAGTTCGGCGTCGCATCCTACCTGCTGACCAAATACTTCTCGCTTGCTTCGCTGACGGACGATGCCATCGCCGTGCTCGAAAACGTGGAAGTCGGGTTCTATCACAATTACCAGCACCGCAACGCGGTTGAAAAATAACGCATGGTTATGGATACAGCACTCACCGACATGGAAATGCTCCGGGAAATCGCCGGACGGATCTTTCCCGGGGAAGAACGGGCGGGCGCGTTGTCCGGCACGGCGCCGGACGACGACATCAACCTGGATGCCCTCTATCAGTCGTTTGTTTCCCTGCAGACAGGTAATATCCCGTATTCGGAAGAGCTTCGGCAGCTGCATTTCGACGATTCGGTCACGACGTCGGGTATCTTCAGCCCCGAACTGATCCGTCGCGACTTTCCCGTCCTTCACCAGCAGGTGAACGGCCACCCACTGATATGGTTCGACAACGCCGCGACGACGCAGAAGCCGCAGGCCGTCATCGACGAAGTAGCCCGCTTCTACGCCACAGACAACTCGAACATCCACCGGGGCGCCCACACGCTGGCCGGCCGTTCGACGGAAGCCTACGAAAAGGCGCGCGCGAAAGTGCAGCGCTACATCAGCGCTTCCGCGCCGGAAGAGATTGTCTTCGTGCGCGGAACGACCGAGGGCATTAACCTGGTTGTCCAGACCTGGGGACGCAAATACATACGGGAAGGCGACGAAATCATCATTTCCACGCTCGACCACCATGCCAACATCGTCCCCTGGCAGCAGCTGGCCAAAGAAAAAAACGCCCGCCTGCTGGCCATTCCCGTCGACGACGACGGCAACATCCTGCTCGACGCCTACGAACGCCTGCTCGGCCCCCGCACCAGGGTCGTTTCGTTCGGGCAGGTAAACAACACGTTCGGCACCGTCGCACCGGCCAAAACCATGATAGAGATGGCCGGACGCTACAGCGCGCGAACGGTGATCGACGGCGCGCAGTCCATTGCCCACATGCCGGTCGACGTGCAAAACCTCGACTGCGATTTCTTCGTTTTTTCGGGACATAAAATCTATGCGCCGAACGGCATCGGCGCTGTATACGGCAAAAGGGAACTGCTCGAAACACTTCCCCCGTGGCAGGGCGGCGGCAACATGATTAAGGATGTAACCCTCGAAGAGACGCAGTTCAGCGCGCCGCCCGCACGCTACGAAGCCGGTACGCCGAACGTGGCCGGCGCCGTAGGACTGGGCGCTGCGCTCGACTACGTGCAGCGTATCGACCTGGCCCATATCGGGAAGTACGAACACGAACTGACGGAATACGCCCGTACCCGACTCGCGGAGATAAAAGGGCTGCGGCTGATAGGCAATCCGCGCGAGCGCGTCAGCGTGGTTTCTTTTATCCTGGAGGGCATCCCCACACCCGAAGTCGGACAGTTGCTCGACCGGGAAGGGATCGCGCTACGCGCCGGCCACCACTGCGCACAGCCGGCCCTACGCCGCATGGGACTGGAAGCAACCGTCCGACCGTCGTTTTCGTTCTATAATACGTTCGAAGAAATCGACCGCCTGATAGAAGCTGTCCTGAAAATATCTGCCGCACGCAGATAGCAAACTCAGGGAAAGGATCATTGCGACCGTCCGTTTTTGTCTTTTTGACAAATCTCTGTAAATCAACAGAAAATATCCATCAAATGTTTCCGGAGACTGTTTTTTGGGAAAATATCTCATGTGTTTTCGTGATATCTCATGAGTTTTCGCCAAATTTCGTGTGATTTTTAACACGCATCGGGTTTCTGATCGAATTTACGTACGTTCCCGGTCATTACATGTTATTTATTTCGCGCACCTTATGTCAGCCAGTCAGTTCGAAGCGGCGGTCGACGCAAGCAGGCAGTTCGTCGGGGCAGTGAGTAACATAAATCAAAGTTTTTCCCCTGCGGCTGCAAAAGGCGTCGATGATGCGGGTCACGCGGCGCCGGTTGGAAACATCCAGTCCGTGCAGCGGTTCGTCGAGAATCAGCAGGTCGGGATTCTTCACGAAAGCCCTTGCCAGTAATACCAGGCGCTGTTCGCCGGACGAGAGTGTCAGGAAGGAACGGTCTTTTAGCGGCGCTATGCCGAAGAGTTGCATCCAGTCGAGGGCATGCCGTTTTTGTGCGTCGCTGCACCTGCGGAACAGGCCGGTCGAATCGAAAAAACCGGCGCAGACCATATCCGCGGCCGGGATATCTTCCATGCAGTACAGGTGCATCTCCGGAGAGACGTAGCCGATGCGCCGCTTGATGTCCCAGATGCTTTCACCCGTTCCGCGCCGGCGGTCGAAGAGGTATAGCGTCTGGGCATAGGATTGCGGATTGTCGGCATAAATCAGGCTTAGCAGCAGTGTCTTTCCGCTTCCGTTCGGCCCGCACAGCGCCCATTTCTCACCGTTTTTCACTTCCCAGCAAAGGTCTTTCAGGATGGTGCGTCCGGCATAGCGAACGTGCACCCGCTCCATCCGGAACGTAATCCGGTGCATGGCCGTCTTTTCTTCGCCGGAAGGCAGCGCGGCGGGTGCGTCGCCGGACGGAAACAGCCGCGTTTGCAGGGCGGTATCCGCCAGGAAGGCCGTCCGCGACAGCGGCGCAAGGAGCCGGCGGTCGCAAACCGGGAGCACATGGGTAATCATGTCCGGAATATCGGCGGGATCCGAGAGCAGGAGTATCACTTGCAGCCCTTTCAGATGCGCCAGCTGTGCCAGCATGTCTGTCAGTATCCGGCGCGAATCCCCGTCCAGGCCGATGAACGGACTGTCCAGGAGGAGGATTTTCGGATTTGACAGCAGCGTGCGCAGGATCAGGAACTTGCGGAGTTCTCCGCTGGAAAGGTGGATGAGTTTCTTCGACAGGGATTCGCGCATACGGAAGCGGGTATAAAGTTCTTCGCCCGTCCCGGTCGGGAAGCCGCCGGTCAGCAGTTCGGCCACCGTCGGCCACCCGTCGGTCTCCGTGGCGTGCCAGCGCTGCTGGTAATACGCATTCCGGCTGTCGGCAATGGAATGGATGTCTCTGAAGGCAATGCTCTTCACCCGTTCGGCGGTCTTGCCCCCGAAGTGGAACCGTACAGCGCCTTCCCTCAGCAGGTAACGGCCCTGCAGCAAACCGGCCAGCAGCGTCTTTCCGCTTCCGTTCGGGCCGATGACCGCCCACTGCTCGCCTTCCCGAAGATGCCACTCCGCCGGCTCGCGGAAACGTATGTCCGGCAACTGCGGCACCACCCGTTCGATACTGACGGTCAGGGGCGGCGGGCGATCCATATCAGAAAAGAGCGATGATTTTGGGCAGGAAAATAATCAGCCCGACCGCTACGGCGGCAAGGGCGACAAGGAGTACCGCGCCGGCGGCAAAGTCCTTGACCCGTTTGATGTTTTCGCTGTATTCGGGCGAGACCGTGTCCGACAGCGCTTCGATAGAGGTGTTGAATGTTTCGGCAGCCATGACGCCGCCCGTCGCAAGCACAACCGCCATCCATTCGCCGGCGGAGATGCGGAAGCAGCATCCGGCCACCACCGTGCAGAGCGCAACCAGCAGGTGTATGCGCGCATTCTGTTCCTGACGCGCCACCCGGCAAAGGCCGCTCACGGCATAACCGAAACTCCTGACCAGGCGCTTGACGGAGATGCTTCCGGAGGTGTTTTTCCGTTTTATTTCCACTCGTCTTCTTGTGTTTTCCGGCAGGCCGGATTCAGTTCCTTCAATCCTTCTTCAAAGATGCGTACGGCTTCGTCCAGCGTACCGGCGTATTCGCCTCCCGCCGCATTCAGATGGCCTCCCCCCTGAAAACAGGCGGCAGCGAAGCGGTTGCACGGGAAATCTCCCTCCGAACGGAAGGAAACATTGATGCCGTCCGTGTTTTCGCGGATGAAGGCGACAAACCGAATCCATTCGATGCTCAGGGGCAGGTTGACAAAGCCTTCCACGTCTCCCGGCACATAGTTGAAGCGGTTCAGTTCGTTGAGTGACAGGGTGATCAGGGCTGTCTTTTCTTCCGGATAGACCTTCATTTTCTCGTGCAGCGCATAACCCATCAGCCGGAGCCGCGATTCGGAATAGACCTGATACACCTGCCGGTAGATTCGGTCCTTGTCGACGCCTGTTTTCAGCAGTTCCCGCACGATGAGGTAGAGGTCGGGGTCGTTGGAGCGATAGGTAAAGGCGCCGGTATCGGTCATCATGCCGGTGTAGATACATTCGGCGGTTTCCCGGCTGATGGCGTCGGCGGCCTTCAGTGCGCAGAGCAGCCGGAAGATCATCTCGGAGGTGGACGACATTTCCGGATGCGAAATGACCAGTCTGCAAAAATTTGACGGGTTGGGATGGTGGTCGATCATGATCTTGCGGGCTGCGGCCGCTTCGACGGCCGGCGCCAGTTTGCCCATTCGCCTCGCCTCGTTGAAATCGAGGCAGAAAATCACGTCCGCTTCGCCGATCAGCCGCTCCGCATAGTCCGGATACCGCTCGTAAACGATGATGCTCCCCGCATCCGGCATCCATTTCAAAAAGACGGGAAAATCATTCGGCGCCACCACATTGACCGTGTTCCCCTGAGATATCAGGTAGTGATACAGTCCCAGCGATGCGCCGATTGCGTCGCCATCCGGAGAAACGTGCATGACTATCACAAAGTTTTCTCCTTTATCTAAATAAGTTTCAAGTTTCTGAACCTTTTTCTCGTCAAAGATTTTCGTAAGCATACTTTCCATTTGTTCGGTCAAAGGTACAACTTTTTTTCAAAAATTCAAGAATCCGGAGGTGCAGACCCGACAGGTTTTGAAAACCTGTCAGGTCTCGTCGCTTTCCCCGGAATCAATGTCTAAATCTCCGCAAGTTTGTTTTGCCTTTTTCTTTCCGTTTCGTCGAGGATGATTTTGCGCATTCGCATGGAGGCAGGCGTTATTTCCACGTATTCATCGATTTTGATGTATTCGAGGGCGTCTTCGAGGCTGAAAATCACGGGCGGCGCCAAAGCGATTTTTTCGTCCGATCCGGATGCCCGCATGTTGGTCAGTTTCTTCGATTTGGTCACATTTACCACCAAATCGCCTTCCTTGGTATGTTCGCCGAC
>JAISWC010000089.1 GCA_031271245.1 Tannerella sp.
ACCCCAGTGTAGCGCATCATAATGAAAGCGCCGAGTACGGCTACCGGCAGAATGCCCGATATAATGAAGGAGGCGCGCAAATTCAGCACCAGGACAATGACGACGATAATACAAATCAAGATTTCGTGCGTCAAGGCCGTTTCGAGCGTCCCGATTGTCTCGCGGATCAGTCCCGTGCGGTCATAAAAGGGGACGACGGTCACTTTCGATATCGTTCCGCCGGCAAGCGTTTTCTGTGGAAGCCCGGCCTCCATTTCGGCGATCTTCGCTTTCACATTGTCAATCACTTGTAAGGGATTCGAACCGTAACGGGCAACGACGACGCCTCCGACAGCTTCCACACCTTCCTTGTCCAATCCCCCGCGCCGCGTAGCCGGCCCGATATTGACAAAAGCCACGTCTTTGATTCGCACGGGAACGCCATCACTGACCGCCACGACCGATTCTTCCAGGTCGGACACACTCCGTATATATCCCAAGCCGCGCACGAGGTATTCCGCCCGGTTCATTTCAATGGTTTCCGCGCCAATATCCAGGTTACTCTTTTGCACGGCCGCCATCACGTCCATGATGGAAACGCCGAAAGCCCTCATGGCATCGGGATTGATTTCTACCTGATATTCTTTTACAAAACCGCCTATAGAAGCGACTTCCGAAACGCCTTCCGCTGCCGACAGGGTGTATTTTACATAAAAATCCTGTATGGTACGCAACTCGCCGGGATCCCACCCTCCGGCAGGTTTGCCGGTCTGCGGGTCACGTCCTTCGAGCGTGTACCAGAAGATCTGTCCGAGCGCCGTGGCATCGGGGCCTAACGACGGCTGCACGCCCTCCGGTAACATTCCTGCCGGGAGCGAGTTCAGCTTTTCAAGGACGCGGGAACGGCTCCAGTAAAATTCCACTTCATCGTCGAAAATCACGTAGATGAACGACATACCGAACATCGACGTACTGCGTATCGTTTTCACGCCCGGAATACCGAGCAGCGATGTAGTAAGCGGATAAGTTATCTGTTCCTGAATATCTTTCGGCGAACGTCCCATCCATTCGGTAGCGACGATTTGCTGGTTGTCGCCAATATCGGGAATAGCATCGACCGGAACAGGGTCGGCCGGAAGGATACCGCCATGCCAGTCGAAAGGAGCAACCGAAATGCCCCACAAAATAATCATAATACATAACAACATCGTTACCGGCCTGTTGTTAAGAAAAAAAGCAACTGTTTTAGTAAACATGTTTGAATCTGATTTTATAGTTTGTTGAATATAACATATCATCACGAACGCTTGCCCGCATGTAGCGTTGTGTTTATAAGTTCATGCGGCGGCAAACGCCTGCGCCCGGCAACGGGAACCGTTACCGGAGGTTATCAATCAAATTCTAAGAATACAGATTTGCGTCAGAAGGTCTATGCCGGATGCGGGAAAACCTCCGGGCGGGAAAATAATTTGATGAGCTGAAAATGCAGCTATTCCGTCGAATGGCAATACATGCGTTCTATCGAATACAAACGGCACAATCACAATAGTTGGCTTGAACACGGTTACGGCGGGCGGATCCTGGCAATCATCCGTTATCATCGCCCATATTTTGTCCGAGCAGCAAGAGGCGTCACCGTTCAGCAACGCTCCGGCGGGAAGCGCGGCAATGTCATACGGCCGGACGTTTTCATCTCCGCAGCAGCATACGCCGGTCACCTTGCCGTACATACGAACCGAAGCCATATATCCGCAGCAATAATGAACGGCAAACGACACATGAAACGCCATCAATACAGCCGTCAATAGCATGAATAAAGATACGATTTTTTTCATCACCAATATCCGGGTTGAATCAAACGCCGTAAAGATACGACTTTTTTCAAAAACCAGGCAATAAAAAACAGATATATTTTTGCCCGGCGAAATGGAATTACGGCGACAGATTCTCCGGATAGCATATTATGGGACGAAAAGAAGCCTGTCATGACGACTTTTGCAACGTGATTTGCCCCCCATTCACGCGGGATATTTGCATACCATTAAAAACAGGCTTACTTCTGCAGGACAAAACAAATTGCGAAAATGCCGGCGACAAGTATCACTGCGTGGACATCCTGGCAGAAAACGATGCGAAAGAAATCTTCATCATCGAAATACGGAACAGCCGGAAGGTGGACTACTTTTACCGGATACTGTACGGCGTGTCGAAAGCCGTCAGCAAGGCCGGGCGGAAGGCGAAGAAGAACGGAAGAAACTGCACGAAGCGCTTGCACAAAAGGACAGCATGATAGCAAATGCAGTCAAAGTTTTTGCCGCACAGGGCATGTCGCCTCAACAGATCGCACAAATTTTGCAGTTGGACGTCGAAGCGGTCGGGAGAAATATTTAATCCGCAATTTTCATCTTCCCGTTGCGTGCAGAATCCGAATAAGTGCAGGTTATGCAAATGTATCTTTTCATCGACCGGATCCGGCTGTTTTCCGGCCTGAACGAAGATGCTGTTCTTGAAATCCTGGAACGAAACAGATGAATAGCTCATTGAATCTTAAATTGTCGCCACGTCATTTATAGCTGGAAAATTTTTTTTTCTCCAAATCGAAAAAAAAATACCCGGATGATGTGAATATATAAAATTCTTTTATATCTTTGCGCGCGTGATTCACTTTGTATAATTGAAACAACTAAAAAAAATGTATTTGGAACGTACCTGCATAATCAACAATCCTTGCTTCCCGGAACAACGGGAAAGGGAC
>JAISWC010000136.1 GCA_031271245.1 Tannerella sp.
CCTCATGCCGAAGTGAACGCCATCGCGTCCGTACGCGAAGCATCCCTGCTGCGCGACGCAACGCTGTACGTCAACCTGGAACCGTGTTCCCATTACGGCAAGACACCGCCCTGCACGGAATTGATTATCCGCAAACGCATTCCGCGGGTTGTCGTCGGTTGCCCGGATCCCTATTCGGAAGTGGCGGGACGGGGCATCCGCATCCTGCGAGAGGCGAACGTGGAAGTAATTACGGGTGTGCTGGAACGGGAGGCCGTCGCGCTGAATGCCTTTTTCATAACGGCGCAGACGCAGCAGCGACCGTATGTCATCCTGAAATGGGCGCAGAGCGCGGACGGATTCATCGACCGTGTCCGGACAAACCCGTCCGAAAGGCCGGCGCAGTTGTCCACCCCCGTCACGCGCCGCATTGTCCATAAACTTCGTTCCGAAGTGGCCGCCATACTGGTCGGAACGCAAACGGTACGGCTCGACAATCCTTCCCTGACCGTACGCCACTGGGCAGGCGCCTCGCCCGTGCGCGTGTTCATCGACCGCCATCTCCGTATCCCTTCTGCGTATCATCTGCTGGACGGCTCCGTACGCACGCTGGTATTTACCGCCCAACCCGCCGCCGGACGACAGCGGGTGGAATACATTCACCTTGATTTTTCACAGCCTGTCATTCCCCAGATGCTGCTGCATTTATACAACCGGCAGCTTTATTCCCTGCTGGTGGAAGGCGGCGCCCGGCTGCATCGCAGTTTTCTGGAATCCGGCCTGTGGGACGAGTTGCAGGTAGAAACGGTTTCCGTCTCCCTGGGTAATGGCGTCAGACCGGCAAAGATTCCTTCCGGTTCAACCGTCGAACACCTCCGAACCGTTTGTTTTCCGGCTTCCGGACATGCCTCCGAAATCGCCGTCTATGCCCGCAAATAACATATTGTAGCGTCTTATCATACACAAAACCATCCCGTGCGTATGTATACAAAAAAAGGCATCCGACTGTCGGACACCTTCTTTTCTCTTTTTCGTACCGCGCACCGGTCGTTCAACAGCAACGCCGCATCAGATGATTTGCTCCAGCTGGCTGAGATTTTTTGCCAGGACTTCGTCGGACAGTTCGTCGTTAATCAGTTCCTGTGCAAAATACTGGTCGTAGGCAGCCATGTCAATCAGTCCGTGACCGGAGAGGTTGAACAGGATGGTCCTCGGTTTGCCTTCCAGTTTGGCCTGTTCGGCTTCGCGGATGGCGGCGGCGATGGCATGTGCCGATTCGGGAGCCGGAATGATTCCCTCGGTACGGGCAAACAGCGTGGCGGCGTCGAACGTATCCAGCTGCTTGATGTCGACGGCTTCCATATAGCCGTCGCGCCGCAACTGGCTCACAATCGAACCTGCCCCGTGATAGCGCAGTCCGCCGGCGTGAATGTGTGCGGGCGCAAACGTATGTCCGAGCGTGAACATCGGCAGCAGCGGCGTGTAGCCTGCCTCGTCGCCAAAGTCGTACTGGAAGGCGCCGCGCGTCAGTTTCGGACACGAAGCCGGCTCGGCCGCCACAATGCGTACGTCCCTGCCCTCGACCAGCTTGTGACGGAGGAACGGGAAACTGATGCCCGAAAAGTTCGATCCGCCGCCGAAACAGCCGATGACCACGTCGGGATATTCGTCTGCCAGCGCCATCTGTTTTTCGGCCTCGAGGCCGATGACGGTCTGATGCAGGATGACGTGATTCAGCACGCTGCCCAGCGTATATTTGCAGTTGGGCGTCTGCATCGCCAGTTCGATGGCTTCGGAGATGGCCGTGCCCAGACTGCCCTGATAGGTCGGGTTGTCGGTCAGGATTTTGCGTCCCGCCTTGGTGCTCATACTGGGCGAGGCAATCACCTGTGCGCCGAAAGTCTGCATGATGGAACGGCGGTAGGGTTTCTGGTTGTAACTGACCTTCACCATGTAGACGGCCAGTTCAAGCCCGAACGCCTTGGCGGCGTATGCCATGGCGGCACCCCACTGTCCGGCGCCTGTTTCGGTCGTGATGTTCGTGATGCCTTCCTGCCTGCAGAAGTAAGCCTGTGCAAGCGCGGAGTTCAGCTTGTGCGAACCTACCGGACTGACGCTTTCGTTCTTGAAATAGATGTGGGCGGGCGTGTCAAGCGCTTTTTCCAGTCCGTCGGCGCGCACGAGCGGCGTCGGTCGCCACACCTTGTACATCTCGCGCACCTCTTCGGGAATCTCAATCCACGCATCCGTCTGGTTCATCTCCTGGTGCACCAGTTCTCTGGCAAACAGTGGATAAAAATCTTCCGGATTCGCCGGCTGCCTCGTTCCCGGGTGCAGCGGCGGAAGCGGTTTGTTCTTCATATCCGCAGCGATGTTGTACCATGCCGTCGGAATCTCGTTTTCCTGCAATAAAAATTTCTTTGTACTCATAATACTTTTCCTGTTTTAGATAACTAATAATATAGCTCGGAAAGATTGCCTTCCTGAAAAAGAATCCATTGTTTCTGTTCTAACGGACAAAGGAACAAATAATAATTCATTTTTCCAATGATATGCTCAAAAAATTGTACTTTTGCCGCAATAAATTCAAGAACAACGACAAAATGAGGAATCAAAGATATGTGATGGTACTGTTGTCCCTGTGGGGGATACTGCTTCCTGCACACGCGCAGCGCGAGCATTTCAAGTATGATTTTTACGGCTTTGTACGCGGCGAAGTGTACGCCAATTCCCGCCAGAATACGGAAGCGGTGGACGGCCTGTTTTACCTGTTGCCCAACGACCGGCTTCCCGATGCCAGCGGGAATGACCTGAACGCCACACCGAGCAGCAGTTTTTACTCGTTTACCTCGCGTCTGGGGATGAATATCAAAGGCCCGGACATTGGGAAAGCCCGGTCGTCGGCCAAAATAGAAACCGATTTCGGTGGACACACGGGCATCACGTTCGTACTGCGCGTCCGGCAGGCATGGACGAAACTGGACTGGGACGGCGGCTCCTCCGTACTGCTGGGTCAGACGTGGCATCCGTTCTTCGGCGAGGTGGCTCCGCAGGTGTTGAACCTTTCAACCGGCGCACCCTTCCAGCCTTTCAACCGCAGTCCGATGCTTCAGTACACGTACAGCCGCAAGGGATGGATGTTCAAGGCTGCCGCCCTCTATCAGCTGGTTTATCTCTCCACCGGGCCTTTCGGAAAGACGGAAGATTACCAGAAAAACGGCCTGCTGCCCGAGCTTTGCGCCGGAGTGGACTATGGCCGCGACGGCTGGCTGGCGGGTGCGGGCGTGGAGATGCTTTCGCTGAAACCCCGGTTGCAGTCGACCCTGGGCGGGAATACGTATCGCGTGGACGAACGCCTCACGACGTTTTCGTACGAGGCTCATGCGCAGTACAGGAACCGCCTGCTCTTTCTTGCCGGAAAGACGATGCTGATCTCGAACATGAACCATGCAGCGCTGATAGGCGGCTACGGCGTCAGCGCCATCGACCCCCTGACGGGAGAACAGCAGTACACGCCCTTCCGCCACTCCACCAGCTGGGTAAACCTTGTCTACGGCAATCGCTGGCAGGGAGGTCTGTTCGGCGGCTATACGAAAAACCTCGGTACCGGCAAACTGTTGACGAGTGAAGATAAAATCTACGGACTGGGTATGAACCTGGATCAGTTGCTTACGGTCAGCGCACAGGGCAGTTACAATCTTCCCCACTGGAAAGTCGGCGTCGAATATCAGGCCGCTACGGGCTGGTACGGAGCCTTCGATCTGGCCGACGGGACGGTCTGGAATACCCATGCAGTCACCAACCACCGTATTGTGGCGCTCTTCATGTATTTCTTCTGATTCAAAGAGCCGTCAGAACGGATACCCGACGGCGATATGAAATCCGACGCCTTCGTGTCTGGTTTTGTTGAAATAGCCTTTTTTACCGGTGTTGTAGGGGACATGCAGGGCGATGCCCACGTCGAGACGGATGATCAGTACTTCAAAATTGTAGCGGACACCGGCGCCGGTGCCGACCGCCATGTCGTTCAGGAAATGGCGCCAGTCGAATGTCCCGTCGGAGCGTCCGCCTTCGCCTTCGCCGCGGAGCAGCCAGACATTGCCTGCGTCGAGGAACAGGGCGCCTTCCAGGTCGCCGGCCAGACGGAAACGATATTCCAGATTTCCTTCCAGTTTCAGGTCGCCGGTATGGTCGAGGTTGTTGAAGCGACTGTCTTTGTTCGGCAGGGAGCGTCCCGGCCCGATGGAGCGGATGGTGAACGCCCGGATACTGTTTGCCCCGCCCACGTAGAACTGTTCGCTGTAGGGCGAGACCGTCGAATTGCCGTAGCTGTAGATCGCGCCGCCGCCAATCCGGCCCGCCAGACGGTGGTTGCGGTTCAGCACGTGGCTGTAGCGCAGTTCGGTCGTCAGTTTCAGGAACTGGGAGAACGGGTTGCCCAGCAGTTTTTTGGATTCGCCAAATCCCTTTCCGGCCAGTGCGTAGACGGACGAGACAAGATTGCCCGACTCGGTGACGGAGAACTGCCACCAGGTTGTATGCCGTCCTTTCCGCACCGGCGCATTGTCCAGCGTGTAGGTGTAGCTGACGGAAGGAATGAACTGGTTGCGGAAGCTTTGGAACAGGGCGCGGTTACTGCCGGCGACGCTGTCGAAACGTGCGGTCGTTCTCTCCAGCCGGTTGAACGAGAGGCGGAACGGCGTGAACGAATGGTGCCGGATGGGGTTGGGGTTAAAATCGTAGGTCGCGCCGCCGCCGAACGACAGGATACGGAAGAACTCCGCCCGGTTCAGGCGGTTGGCATATAGCTGATATGTCGTGGAGGCGGGGAAGTCGTAAGCGCGCCGGAAGAACTCGGGGAGCAGCACGCGGGGGAAGACGAATGTCCCGGTGGCGCCGTATTCGTAATTGTCCGTCAGCGAGCCGGAACCGGAAGACCGGTCCATCAGCCACTCGTACGTTCCGTTGAGGCTGACACCCAGCGATTCGCCGCCGCCGAACAGGTTGTTTTTCGTCAGGGAAAACACCGCGCCCGGGCCGATGCGCCTGTTGCTGCCGGCCGTGAAGTTCACCTCCGTTTCTCCGCTTAGCGGCAGGTCATACATCGCCCGGACGGTCACGTCCAGCGTGTCGCAGTGGCGCGATTCGCTCCGGGGCGTGTACTGCATGTCGGTGTAGCGGAACACCGCCAGACGGTTCAGTTCCGACTGCGTTTGCGCCTGGCGGGTCTGGGAATACAAGTCGCCCGGCCTGAACCTGAACTGGCTGTACAGCACCGCCGGATGGATTTGCAGTCTGCCGCCGTAATGGATGGTAAGATCCTCGTAGCGGAGCGAATCGGTCGGCGGTTCGTTGGCATATCCGTAGAGATGGACGGCGATGTTCCCGATTTTCCAGGGTCGCATGACCGTGGGCGAGACATCCCGCGCCAGTCCGACCCTCAAACTGACCTTTTGCGGCGCGAGCATGCTGTCGGCCGTGTAGGCGATGTGAGCGGGACGGAAATAGAAATAGCCGTTGTCGCGCATCAGGGTGGCGATCCGCTGGCGTTCCTCTTCCAGCCGGATGACGTTGAACTGGTCGCCCTTCCGGATGAGTCGGTCTTCGACCGAGAGTTTCAGCAGCGTATCCGCCCGCGAGAGTATCCGGCGGTAT
>JAISWC010000131.1 GCA_031271245.1 Tannerella sp.
GTATGACCCTACGGGGCGTGGGTGTCGGGAACGAATTGCTGGTGCTTATCGACGGGCATCCGCAGTATATGGGTATCATGGGACATCACATGGCGGATGCGTATGTGGCTTCGGACGTGGAAAGGGTCGAAGTGATCCGGGGGCCGGCCTCCATCCTCTACGGTTCCAATGCCATGGGCGGCGTGCTCAACATCATCACCCGCAGGCAGGAAACCGAAGGGTGGAGCGTCAACGGGCGGGTCATGTACGGCTCGTACAACACGCAGAAATATCAGGCTGGCGCGGGATGGAAAGAGGGACGGTTCAGCGGACTGGTCTCCATCAACCATGACCGTACGGACGGCCATCGCAGAAATCAGTCCTATTATGATCCCAATAATTCCCGCTTCCATATTACTAACGGATATACCAAATTAGGCTATCAAATATCCGACCGCTTTCAGGCGTGGGGCGACGTGAGTCTGGCGTCATTCGAGACGCAAAGCCCGGGGCCGGCCTCGAATCCGCTGTTCGAAAACGTGGCCGACATCCTCCGGGGCGTAGCGTCCGTGACGCTGGAAAATACGTACGAAAAGACCGGCGGCGCCTTCAAGGTCTTCTACAATTTCGGCGACCACAAGATTGACGACGGCTACTCGAACGGCGGTACGCCAAGTCCCTTCCATTTCCGCTCCGGCGACCACAACTGCGGCATCACCTGGTATCAGGTGTTTCGTTTTTTCGAGGGAAACCTGCTTACAGCCGGCCTCGACTACAAAAACTTCGGCGGACGCGCATGGGATACTTTCAAGGACAACACTACGCCGGACCGGATCTGGGCGGATACTTCGCTGTATGAAATAGCCGGTTACCTCGTGATGCAGCAAACCCTGTTCGAGAAGCTGACCCTGAATGCCGGCATACGTCTGGAGAACAGCGAGCAGTTCGGCCGTGAATGGATTCCGCAGGCCGGACTGGCTTACCGTCCGTTCCGTCATACGGTTCTGAAAGCCTCCGTATCGAAGGGATTCCGCAGCCCCAACATCCAGGATCTGTACTACCTGGCGGGCTGGGCAGGTCACAACCCGGACCTGAAACCGGAGCGGATGAACAACTTCGAGCTTTCCGCTGGACAGTCGCTCCCGAACGGGCGGCTATCGGCCGAACTGACGTGGTTTACGTCCAAAGGTTCCAACATCATCGTGGCTGACTGGTCGAACGGCTATCCGCCCACCAAATACAATTCGGGCACATTCAAAAACAGCGGCGTTGAATTTTCGCTGAACTGGAACGCGCTGAAAAACCTGCAACTCCACGGCAATTATTCCTGCCTCCACATGGACAACATCATCGAATATTCCCCGGAGCAGCAGATCTACCTCTCGGCATCCTACCGCTGGAAGAAATGGGGTGCCAGCGCCAGCTATCATTACGTGAAAGACCTTCACAACAACCCCGAAGACCTGGACGGCAAGGTCTCCTACGGTCTGCTGGACGCCCGGCTTTCCTTCCGTCCGCTGACCTGGCTGGACATCTTTGTCAAGGGCGAGAACCTTACCGACCGCACCTACGAGACTCGCTTCGACTATCCCATGCCCGGCGTCACCGTTTTTGGAGGCATCAACGTTTCACTGAAATAATCCGTACTTATCATTATTATTATTATTATGCGTCGATTATTGTTTGCGGGGATAATATGCGGGCTGGCGGGCTGTCTGCCTGTGGCGGCTCATTCGGGAAAAGCCCGGTTCCATGTGTTGATTGATACTGACGGCGCGGCCGACGACCTTCGCGCCATCTGCATATTGCTGGGCAACCGCGAGGTGGAAGTCCTGTCCGTCACCACCTCGGAGGGCGCCCTGACGCCCGCCGTTGCTGCGCGGAAAGTGACCGCCCTGCTGTGTCACTTCCATCACGAGGGCATTCCGGTGGGGACGGGGCGTCCGCTGAACATCCCTCCGCCGGCCTGGCGAAAACATTCGGAAGAGGCGCTCTGGGGCGACACGGCGCACTTGGCGGTTTCGTCGCAGAAGGCTGCGGATTTGCTTGTTCATACGATTGAAAACGAAGAGGAACGGGTGACCGTCATCTGCCTGGGAACGCTTACGAACCTCCATGACGCGCTGGCCGAACGTCCCGAACTGAAGGAGCGCATCGGGCAGGTCATCTGGTACAGCAGTTCGGCGCAGCCGCTGCAGGGTGCTAACTACGACGCCGACCCTGTTTCGGCCGACCTCGTACTGGCTTCGGGTATTCCCGTCCATATCGTCTCCGCCGCCGAACCGTATCCTCTTCCGATAGATGCGCAGTATCTGGCGTTGCTTTCAGGCATTGTGCGGGAACATGCCCGGCACATCGTCCGGACACACAGCACAGGCGCACTCCGTCCCGCAGTTGTGTCCGGCCACATGCAGGCGTGGGACGACTGGACGGCGGTCTACCTCTTTGCGCCCGAACTGTTCGACAGCGTCGCCGTGGCGCCTGCGGTCACCGCCCATCGCCCGGCAGACGCTCAGGCCGTCACCCGGGCGCGAGAAACCATTGTCCGGATACTGACCGGCAAGCCCGACAGCGAGAGCCGCGTCTTCTACGGCTTTCCCGAAGACCCCGGCCTCTATGCCGATGACGTGGCGCCGACGGTACGCGACATCCTCGCGCGACACGGACAGAGTGAATGGCGGGCAGGCGTGCTCACCAACGAACTGCACGGTCATCTGGGCATCTACGCCATCATCGGCGTGAAGATGGGCATCCGCGCCCGCGAATACTTCAACATCGGCGTGGACGACATCAAGGTGACGAGTTATGCCGGTTCGCAGCCGCCGATCAGCTGCCTGAACGACGGCCTGCAGGTCAGCACCGGCGCAACCCTCGGTCACGGACTTATCTGCGTCTCGCCAGAAGAGCGCATTCGTCCGGAAGCGACCTTTACATTCAAGAACCGAACACTGCGGCTGCGGCTGAAACCGGAATATGCGCAGCAAATCCGCCGGGACGTGGAGGAGGGTATCCGCCTGCACGGCAACCTTACCGAAGCCTACTGGATGCATGTTCGCACCCTGGCCATCCGCTACTGGCTGGCGTTTGACCGCCATGAGATATTCGAAATCTCTTCTTAGAAACTGCATAAATTTCATTGCGAATAAATTCTGTTGAACATCAGCGCGATAAAAGCCAGATGCATCATAGCCGTACTCGAAGAGACCTTATACTCGTAATCCTTTCATTTGGTTAATCCCGGAGCATCGGCCCTCCGGCGGTGCGGAAGTAATCGGTTTCGGCGATGCGCAGTCGGGCTTTGGCTTCGATGTGTCTGCTTCGAGCTTCCTGCCGGAGCGCCTGCGCTTCCAGCAGAGCCGACAGCGTTTCCATCCCCAGTTCGTAGCGGTCTTTGACCACACGGAGATTTTCCTGCGTTTGCAGGTATTCGTCGCGTGCAAGGGAAGTCCTGAGCAGCGCTTCGTCCCAGGTGTTCCAGGCTTTCACCATCTCGAGTTGCAGCAGGTCGGCCGATTCCTGCATCCGGTACTCCGCGAGCGAGACGTCGGCACGTGCCGAACGCACGCGGTTGTCGCCCTCAATCCACTGCGTGAGAGGAATCCTGAGCGATAGCATCGCCGAAAACGATGCCCGATCAAACAGTTTCGTGTCGTTGACGAATATCCCGTTGAGGTAGTTGTATCCACCGCCGAGCGTCAACTGAGGCATAAATTCGCTCCGGACAAGGTTGACCTGCTGTTTTTTCAGTTCCAGTTCTTTGTTCAGGAGGGCGTATTCCGCACGCACGCTGACGTCGGGAAGGTCTTCCGGCAGGGCGACCGGCTGCGCATCCGGCAGCGTGTCGACCGGCTCCACGGCGTCGAACAGATTCAATCCGACCGTCATACAGAGGTTCATCCGCGCCAGCCGCAACCCGTTTTCCGCTTCGCGCACCAGCACCTGCGCCTCGCCCAGTTTCACCCGCGCTTTCATCCGGTCGTTTTCCGGCACCGTTCCCGTCTCCACGCCATGCCCCGCGTCGTCCGCCACGCGCCGGACGGCTTCCCTGTACTGCTGCGCGGCGAGATGCAGTTCCCGCACCTTCACGTATTCCCAGTAGGCTTGGTCGGTCTTGAGGATGACCTCGGCATCGGAACGGACGACGTTCAGCTGCGCCATCTGACGGCCGATTTTAGCCATCCTGTAGGCCGCCGCAATCTTCCCGCCCAGGTAGACGGGCTGCTCGAACCGGACGCCCGACAGCGTCACGTTATGCGGTTTCAGCCAGATGTCCAAGTCCATGTTAGCCTGTGAAAAAACCTGTCCCCAAAACTGCTTTTCCCAGTCGGGCATCGGCGTCCGGTTCATGGCCTCCGTCAGCGCGCGGGTGTCGAAGAGGGGATACTGTTTCCGGTAGCGATAGTCCGACGAAGAAAACATATACATCCCCTGGGCGAAGATACGCGGCAGGAAATTCGCCCGGTACGCATTCACTTCGTAGCCGGCCCTGCGCAGTTGCACGTGCGCCGATTTGGCCTGGCGGTTGCCGGCCAGCGCCAGCGTTCTGCAACTGTCCAGCGTGAGGCGGCTCTGCGCTTGTACGCTCATGCCGCCGGCCAGACACAGGGCGGCAACCAGACACGTTATTTTTCCATTCATTATCATTTCATACATCATATCTCTTATTTCACTTTTACGCCGTAGAACAGTGCATAGAACACGGGAATCACCATCAGCGTAATCAGCGTACCGACGGTCAGTCCGCTCATAATGACGACCGCCAGCGAGCCGAAGAGCACGTCGGAGAGCAGGGGAATCATCCCCACGATGGACGTGCCCGCCGCCATGACCACCGGGCGGAAGCGCGACGACGAAGCCGCGAGCAGCGCCTCGACCGCCGGCATCCCCTCCTCCGTCAGGCGCATCACTTCCTCCAGCAGCACGATGCCGTTGCGTATCATCATACCCATCAGTCCCAGCGAGGCGACGATGGCCACGAAACCGAACTCCTTCCCGCTTATCAGCAGTCCGCCGACGATGCCGATGGCCGCCAGCGGAATACACAGGAAGATGATCAGCGGCTTGCGCAAATCCCGGAACAGCAGTATCAGGATAGCGATCATCAGGACGATGGAAACGGGGACGCCGGCAAACAGGTAGCGCGTCGACTCGGCGCGCGCCTGGGCTTCGCCCCGCCACGAGAGTTCGTAGCCGGCCGGCAGGGGAATCCGTTCGATCTGCTCGCGGATGGCCGCCAGCGACTGGGCGGGCGTGTAGCCGAACATGTTGTTGCACTGGGCACAGATGGCGCGTTTGCCGTTGAACCGCCGCACCACCGGGTCTTCCCAGCGGAGCGTGATGCCGTCGCTGACCCGGCTGACCGGCGAAGGCTCCAGGACGTCCGAAAGTACGGCCGAGAGGCTTTTGTTGCCCAGGAACAGGTCAGCGACGGTCACCCGGTCGAACGGGAGCGCCAGCGCGGCTACCGGGACGCCGGACAGGTCGCCGACCGGTTCGCCCCGCGCCCCGATGCTCCGCAGATAGAGCGGTTCGGACGTGGCGCCGTTGTAGTACGTCCCGACCGGCAGCCCGTCGGTGGCCGACAGCAAGGCCATCGCCACGTCCGGACGCGAGACGCCGGCGCTGCGTGCCGACGGCTGGTCGTAGCGGACGCTCAGTACGGGCGCCTGCGGTTCCCAGTTGCGGGTGGTCAACATCACCGACGGTTCGGCCTCCATGACGGCTTCGGCACGGGCGGCAAGGTCTTTCAGCACGGCCGGGTCAGGGCCGCTGAACATGGCCTCTACCGGATAGGGTTTGTACATCAGATTGTATTTTCGGATGCGGACATACGCCTGCGGATACTGCTCCGAAAGCTCCTTTTGCAGGGCGGGCAACGCCTGCGACATGGCTCCGGGCGAGGTGAAATCGACGATCAGTTCGCCGTAGGCCAGCGACGGTTCGGCGATCGAACGCACCAGGTTGTAGCGAAAGGGCGTCCGTCCGTAGCTCGACGTCACGTGCGCCACGTCTTCCCGCGCCAGCAGGCGGCGTTCCATGTCCTGCAGGTCGGCTTTCACGCGGTTGATATGCGTGCCCTCCGGCATCCTGAATTCGATGTATGCCTGTTCGTATTTGAAATCGGGAAAGAAGCCGTGCCGCAAGTGCAGGAATCCCCAGCCGCTCAGGGCGAGCAGGAGCGCGACGACCGCCAGCGTAGCCAGCCGGTGCGACAGCAGGAAGTACAGCATCTTTCGCAGGGCGACGTGGAAGCGGCCGGTGAAGACTTCGCCGGTCGCCGGAGCATTCTTTTTCGCTCTAAAAAAGAACTCCGCCTGGATGGGCGCCAAGGTGATGGACAGTATCCAGCTGATGAAAAGCGAGACGGCCAGGACGATGAACATGTCGCGCACGTAGACACCGGCCATGTCGGGCGAGAGGAAGATGGGGAAAAACGCCAGTATGGCAATCAGGGTGGCGCCCAGCAGGGGGACGGCGGTCTTGCGGGCGGTGTTCGTCAGGGAGAGCGGTTTCCCGATTCCCCGCTGCGTGTCCACCAGAATCCCGTCGATGACCACCACCGCGTCGTCCACCAGCATTCCCATGGCCAGCACCAGCGCCCCCAGTGAAACGCGCTGCAGCGTCCCGCCGAACAGGTCAAGGATGATAAACGACCCCAGCACGATGACCAGCAGGTTCGTGCCCAGTACAATGCCGCTGCGGAATCCCATCGTCAGCATCAGTACCGCAATTACGATAAGGATGGCCGCTATCAGGTTTTCCAGAAAGACGCTGATGGCTTCGTTCACCCGGTCGGACTGGAAGAAGACCTTGTGAAAGTCAATGCCCAGTGGAATGCTTCCCTCGCGTTCCATCCGGTGCAGATACGCTTCCACCCGCTTCCCCACTTTCGTGATGTCGTGTCCGTGCACCATCGAAACGGCCAGCCCGATCGCCCGCTGTCCATCGTAACGCATCATCTGGCGTTCCGGTTCCACAATGCCCGCGTGCACGTCGGCAATGTCCTTCAGGCGCAGCTGATCGTTCTCGTGTCCCCGGATAAGCAGGTTGCCGATGTCGGCCATGCTGCCGTAGCTGCCGGTCACGTCGAGGCGTATTCGCCGGTCGCCGCTGTTGAAGTATCCGGGATAGACCGTCCGGTTCTGGTTGCGGATGGTCAGCAGCAGTTCGTAGAAGTGCACACCCAGGTGCGCCAGCCGGTCCTGGCGGATGTCGATGTAAACGCACGGTTTCTGTTCGCCGAACGTCGCCACCTTGCCCACACCTTCGACGGCGTAGAGTTCGCGCCTGATTTTGTCCACATGATCGTTAAAGTCGGCGTCCGAAAAGCCGTCGACGGTCAGGACGTAAAACAGTCCGTAAACGTCGCCGAAGTCGTCCATCACAACGGGCGCATCCGCTTCGGCCGGCAGCGAGGGAACAAGGTCGTTCACCTTGCGGCGCAGCAGGTCCCAGTGCTGCTGAATCTCCCTTTCCGGCAGGGTGACGTCCAGCATGACCTGAATGATGGACAGGTCGGCGGACGACTTCGATTCCACCGTCCCAACGCCCGACATGGATCGGATGGCCTTTTCGAGCGGGTCGGTCACCTGGAGTTCCACCTCGTAGGCCGAGGCGCCGGGATATACCGTCACGACCTGTGCGACGCGCACCACCAGTTCGGGGTCTTCCATCTTTCCCATCCGCAGAAAGGAAAACACGCCGCCCGCCAGCATTGCGCCCACCAGGAAGCAGACCAGCAGGCGATTTTTCAATGCCCATTCCGCCGGATTCATCACAGCAGTCCTCCCACGTTGGTTTGACTGGCGGGTGGCAACGGCTTCACCTTCATGCCATCGCGGAGAGCGTGTACGCCGGCGGTGACGACCCGTTCACCTTCCCGCAGCCCCTCCGTGACCGTCAGGTATCCGTCGCGCCGTATCTCGCCCACGCAAACCGGCCGAGCTTCCAGCGGCGCCTCTTCCGACGCGAATATCCAGACATGCGGACTGCCGTCGCACTCGAACAGGGCGGAAACAGGTATCTCGCATACGGCCTTTTCCTTTCTTTTGTGCGTCACGGTCACTTCGGCGCTCATGCCCGCGGCCAGCATGATGCCCGCGGACTGCCGGATACGCAGGCGCATTCGGTAGAGCTGCGTGGCATTGCCTTTGGGCGCCGCTTCCATCGCTTCGAGCAGTAGCGGCCTGTCGGGCGCCGTCGAAACGATGGCTTCAAAGCGTTCAAATTCGTTGCGGCGGGCGTATTCCTGCACCGGCAAATTGATTTCCACCTGCCACTCTCCCGCGCCAATCATGGAGATGACCGGCATTCCGGCGGCGACGGTTTCGCCTGTTTCGTGCAGCCGTTCGCGAATATAGCCGTCGAAAGGCGCCGCCAGGCGGGTATCGGCCAGCTGGTTTTTATGGTGATCGTATTTGGCGGTGATTTGTTCCAGCCCGTAGACGGCCTTTTCGTAGTCGCTTCGGGTGGCGCTTCCGCGCTGATAGAGTTCGATGACCCGTTCGGCAGTAGCTTTCACCTGCTGATATTCGGCCTCAGTGGCCTCCAACTGCACGCGGAAGTCGCGCGCATCCAGTTCAGCAATCACCGCCCCCCGGCGGACAAACGCTCCCTCCGCGAAAGGTACCTGCTCAATGACGCCCGCAATCCGGAACGACACGTTCACTTCGGTATTGGCGCATACCCTGCCCGGATAGACCGACCTCTCCGCCAAGGTCGACAGGCGCACGCTGTCGATTCTTGCCGTGCGCACCACCGGTTCCGCCCCTTGGTGCGTCCGTCCGCACGAGACGCAGGCCAATATTGTCAGCGCCCATCCTGTTTTGAAACTGTTTTTTCTCATCTCTGTTTCATTTACTTACTGTCAAGTCGCCGGCATATCCGGTGTTTCCGGATGCCGGTGACCGCCGGTTTTTCCCTTTTCCTTTTTTACTGTATGACAGGTACGAAAGTACAGAAAGATTGGATATGAAGTACCTGGAAGAGCTATTTTTAACCTTCTTTGAAGCATTGAGAATTTACGACCATGCTGCCGGCTATTCTGTCGGGGTTGCCCCGCATGTTCCATCCGTCCCTCCAGTTCCACCTGCCTGTCCCTCTGCTGACTTTGCCCGATTTGAACGACAACACCCGCAGACAAAAACTGTCGGGCGCCGTCCTATCCGAAACCGCATACGGCTGTTCCCCGGTCAAACCTCAGTCGAAGGAAAGCGAATGTATACTTCTTTCAGAAATCAATGCTTTCTCCTTTTGCCTTCCAGCCGATGAAGCGGCATCCGGCGCGTTCGGCGTATGGACGGAAGGCTTCGGCCGCTTCGTAAGAGGAAGTAAAGTGCATGGGTGAAAAAACCGCCACTTGAATGCGGTCAACAAACTGTTTGGCGCCAAGCATGTAGTCCTTACCCAGGCGAATGTCTACCGGAAACATGGCCAGGTCCAGCCGGTCAGCCGACTGCGCCAGCAAGGCGACTTCCGCCAGAAAGTCATGCCCGGCAGCCTGTATTTCTTCGGGAGTTGATTCTTCGCTCCAGTGCCAGTTGTTCAGGTCGCCGGCGTGAAACAGCCGTTTGCCTTCCACCTCAATCAGGAACGAAATGCCTGCATCCGTCGAACCGAACGCCTGAATGGAAACGACGTCGTCGCGCCACGTATCGCCTTTTACCAGCCAGGCCGCATCCGCAGATTTCGCTTTCCGCTGCTCCAGAATGTCTTTGGAAAAAATGTATTGAATATCCGGTCGCAACCGTTTCCACTCCAGGATTTCAGGGTTGAAATGGTCGGGATGCCAGTGCGAGGCAAGGACATAGACGCGCCCTGCAAATGAAGGCAAATGCGTCCGGACAAAGGCTTCGTCCGTATCCCGGAAATAGTCCGGAATCAAAGTAAAAGCCTTCCCTTCAACGACAAATCCGCTATGAAAAATATACGTCAGTTTCATCTTCCCGTTTATTTGAATTGCGAAAAACAGTTCCCGCCCGACAAAAATACGGATTTTCCTGCAATCCGGACGGTCACGGTTTCACCGTTCACAAAAAGGTACAGATGCAGGGTCGAGAATGTTGATAAAATAAAACATGGAGAATGATTCACCGATCCTCATTAAACCCTGCACCTTGTATCCTGAAATGCACCTGTCTACAGAAACATATTGAAATGTCCGAAAAAGCGTTCATGTATTTTACTTTTCGGTACGGTCTTCTTGCTGCTTACCTTTTCGGTACTTTCCGAACGTTTTTCCTGACCTTCGCAGAAGAAATCAGTTTTTGAATAACGAATGTACAGCGTATGTCCGTGTTTTGGACGCGCTCCTATTTCTCTTGCTGTTGAATTAAAAGTTTTCATGTCCTTCCAAAATTAAAAAATCAAACAACTCATTTTGTTCATATAACAAGTTGGAAGTCTGAAAAGTTCAGTATCGGTGTATTTCAAAGGGGCGCGGCATCCATGATCCCGCGCCCCTTTGAAAGGCATCCGAAAATTCCGGTGG
>JAISWC010000235.1 GCA_031271245.1 Tannerella sp.
TTTTTTCTCCCCTGACGGCTAATCTCATGCCTTGAATCAGCGCCATGGCACCGGTGTCGAGCGTGTCGGCCAGGCCGGCGGTCGGATTGGTCACACGCTGAATCACGGGGCCGATCGGGGCCGGCTGTTCGGCCACGCTCACGGTGAGATGCTTCAGCGCCTCGCGGGCATATTCGCCCTGCGTCAGGGCGACATGGGCGTGTACCTGTTTGGCCGGCACGTTGTGACCGAGGTCTTTGGCGTACACCACGCCGTTGAAGCCGATCGTGGCGTGAAACATGTCGGTCACCACATTGTAGTTCTCGTTTACGGCCTGCAGGCACTCGCGGTGAAACACCTTCACGAAGGCCTTCCCGTTTACATTTTCCGTCGCGATTTCCTTTTCTTTCAGACGCTGGACGATGTCGTCGTCATACAGCGTACCGAGGATGCTCGGACGCAGATAATAGTCGTCCGTCGAGTCTTTTGTCAACTCATTTACATGAGCAATTGCTTTCACTGTACTCATAAATGTTCTAATTTAATGATTTATAATTGCATGATAATAATATACGGTTAAATACCGGAATCGTTGAATGAGGATATCTGTACCGTGTCGGGTATACAGACAGGCCTGCCCTCGCAGGAATGCGACGGCAGGCCGTTACTTTCGGAGGCATCGCGGTTTGCGCAGACCCTCCGTATATGGTATATGCACTTAAATGACTGTCATACAGGAGAATACCCCCCCCCCCCGTTAACATACGTTCACATATAGGTGAACAGGGGGCGGCATCCAAAACATTTCCACTCGTGCGACCGGTTGGATGTTCGATGATGACAGTATCTTTATTCTTCATTCGATCATTATTTGTTTGTTTCCAAATTCGGAGCGCAAGGTAGAACCTTTTTTTCATATCTGCAACTTTATTCCAAAAAAAAATATCCCCCGGAAATATCTTTCCATTTTAATAGGAAGACAAAAGATTAAATACCAGCGCATTTAAGCGGGAAGGCATTGACTAAATATGTTGTAAAACATGTTTTTTTGAAACTTCCATTATCAACATTTCTATTTCGCGGGTCTCAGGAGCTGTCCGGTTTATTGTAAAGTTTATCGGATGGCAAAAATCCCGGCGTCGCGGAACCGGCCAAACTCGTATTCGAAGTTGGGGGTGAACACACCCTTTCCGAGAAGCGCTTCGATGTTTCGCAGCGGCCGGAAACGTCCGCCGTCCAGTTCGTTGGGATGGGGGCGGAGCCGTCCGTCGCAGGTTGTCATGAAGGCATTTACCAGTTCCTTTTCGATGGCGGATTCGAAGACATACCGGGCAATGAAGACCGGCGTGAAACGGACAAGCCCCAGTTCTTCGAACGCCTCGCGCCGCAGGGCCGTTTCCACCGTTTCCCCGCAGTCGACGTGTCCGCCGACGGACGTGTCCCATTTTCCCGGCTGAACGTCCTTGTGCGCCGGACGCTTTTGCAGATACAGTTCGCCGGCGAGATTAAACACGTGCAGGTGCACCACCGGATGGAGCAGTTTCGTGCCGCTGTGACATTCGCGGCGGGTAGCCCTGCCGATGACTTCGCCGGTTTCGTCCACCAGCGGAAACCATTCCCCGTCGGGCGACCGGGAGGGAAGGTCACGTTCATTCATGAGATACTTCTTTGATCATCCTGCACAGTTCGCTGTCGGTTCGATCCTTGCCGTACGTTTCATACGGCAGCCGGAACGTACATCCGTTTTTATAGCCTGCACATCCGTAGGCCGTATGGCCGCGCAGGATGGCGCCTCCGCAGTGCGGACACGCGGGCGGCGTCGCGGCGGCGGATTTGGATGCGCGGGCGGACGACTTCCGTACGGTTTTGCCCGTTTTCTTCTCCGGATTTCCGGCCGCGTCCGTTTTCTTCCGCTCCCCGGAGGGACGTACCGGCGCTTCCCCGAGGGCGACGCTCCGGGCGGACGTGTCGGAACATACCTCCTGCACAATCCGGCCGACCAGCTGTTTCAGTTCGTCGAGGAAGACGGCCGCTTCATACGCGCCCTTCTCGATCCGGCGGAGTTTCTTCTCCCACTGTCCGGTCAGTTCGGCGCTTTTGAGCAGTTCGTCGCGGATGACGCCGATCAGTTCGACACCGGTGGGCGTGGCAAAGAGGCTCTTCTTTTCCCTGCGGATATAGTTCCGCTTAAACAGCGTTTCGATGATGGCGGCGCGGGTGGACGGGCGACCGATGCCGTTTTCCTTCAGCGCGTCGCGCAGTTCGTCGTCGTCCACCAGTTTGCCGGCCGTTTCCATGGCGCGAAGGAGTGTTGCCTCGGTATAGGGCTTGGGCGGCGTGGTCCACTTCTCGGCAAAGTCGGGTTGATGCGGCCCGTGTTCTCCTTTTACGAAATCCGGCAAAATGACCGCGGCCTCGTCCGTCGGTTCACTGCCGGCGGCACGGTCGGCGTTTTCCGCCGGTTCCTTTGCCTCCTTTTCGAAAACGACCCGCCAGCCGGGTTTCAATATCTGCCTGCCGGTGGCCTTGAAACCGACGTTCTCCACTTCGCCCAGCACGGTCGTCGTCGATACTTCGCAGTCGGGGTAAAAAACGGCGATGAACCGGCGTGCCACCAAATCATAGATTTTCTGTTCGCGGTCGGAGAGGTTCCGCGCCGTCACGCCGGTCGGGATGATGGCGTGGTGGTCGGTCACCTTGCTATTATCAAACACTTTTTTGCTCTTCGGGATTTTACCGGCCAGCAGCGGGGCGGTCAGCGCGGCGTAGGCGGTCAGTCCCTTCAGCGTCTGCGGAATTTTGGGGTACATGTCGTCGCTCAGGAAGGTCGTGTCCACGCGCGGGTAGGTGGTTAGTTTCTTTTCGTAGAGCGACTGTATCCATTTCAGCGTCTCCTCGGCGGAGAAAGCGAATTTGCGGTTGCACTCCACCTGCAGCGACGTCAGGTCGAACAGGCGGGGCGGCGCTTCCCGTCCTTTTTTGGTCGTGATGCCGGTGACGGTAAATTCCTTTCCCGTGACCTGCTGCAGG
>JAISWC010000246.1 GCA_031271245.1 Tannerella sp.
CTCATTCTTCCTGACCCATGCTTTCAATATATTCTTCATCTCAATCTAAATTAATGATTCACTACAATGCGTCTCCCTGCGGTTCCCCGTGTCCTTTCCGGAAAGCTCCGTGCCGTAAAACAGCATGGCGCGGGAAAAGACACGGAGTTCCACAGTTTGACATTTCATTCTCAATTCTCAATTCTCAATTCTCAATTCATTCTCAGTGGAGCGTCGGATCAAAATTGCCGCCCCAGTCCCTGTTCTGTTCCAGATTGGCGTTCTTTTGTATCTCGTCGTTATGGATCGGGAAGAAATAGTACGTTTCGGGCGTTGACATGGCATCCGGGCTGTTCGGGCTTTGGAAGCGCGTGTCCACCACTTCGTACCTGAAATCTTCCGGCAGCAGTTCGAACGTCTGCGCCTTGCCTATCGCTTCTTCCAGCGTGATATGATCCTTGAGCGAAGCCAGTATGCCGTACTTGTGCATGCCGTCGAGATAGCTGTGCAGGAGGCGGTGGCGGCGCAAGTCCCAGAAACGCTTGCCTTCGAAGCTGAACTCGATCCGCTTTTCTTCCATCAGCGCCGTGCGCATCTCTTCGCGACTCATGTTCGCCTTGAGGCCGTAGAGGTTGTCGTCGCCCGGTTCGATGCCCGCCCGCCGGCGAATGGCCGTCAGCACGTCGTAACCGACCTGTCGGTCGCCCTTTTCGTTGGCTGCCTCGGCGTAGTTGAACATCACTTCGGCAAAACGGATCTCCAGCCAGTCCACATCATTGAGGTTTACCTGGGCTACATTCAGTTCCTCCTGGATGCCTTTCTTGGTGTACAGGCCGGTACGCGCATGCCATTCGCCCTGTATATTATACCCGAAGGCGTCCATCGAAGCCGCAATGTTGGGCATCGTGTACTGACGGCGGCCCGCCCTGGCGCTTAATTCATAGATGGAACCGTTGTATACAATGGTCTGATCGAAGCGCGGGTCACGGTTGAGCCAGTAGGTCTGCACGTCATACGGATATTTCGGGGATTCCCCGATTTTGCGCCCGTCTTTCATTGGGAACGCTTCCGCAAAGTTCCATGCAGGCTGGTCGCCTCCCGTCGCATTTTTGGACTCCGACAGCGGACGAACCGCATCTTCTCCGCGCCCGTTCACTTTAGACGGGTTGGTATAGACCACCGCCAGCACAGCTTCCTGATGCCGCTCGGTTTCGAAAATGTCCGTATAGCTGCTTACTAATCCGTAGCCGTTGGCGGTCAACAGATCGTAGGCGGCTTTCGTGGCGTTGAGCGCTTCCGTCCAGTAACCGTTGTCGTAGTAATTGCCGGGGTTGAACTGCGGGCTGGCCTTGAACAGCAACACCCTGCCCTTGAAGGCCGCGACGACACACTGATCAATCCGTCCGTAATCGCTTCCGGTGTATTTGACGGGCAGGCGCCGCGCCGCTTCGTCCAGGTCGCTGATGATAAAGTCGAAACATTCCGCCGTGGAGTTCCGGCTGACCATCAGGTCGTCCGTCAACTGCTGCGGCACCTTGATAATCGGCACGCCGCCGTGATACATGACCGCCTTGAAATACAGGAATGCCCGCAGGAAAAGCGCCTGGCCGATGACCGGGTCTTTCTGCACCTGCGACAGCGTGCCTGTTTCAATCTGTTGCAGCAGCAAATTGATATTGCGTATGGCGCTATACGGCCAGAACTTGAAAGTGCCGTTGTTGACCTGTACGGCGTTTGGCCCTATGATACCCAGACATTCGTCCGCGTTGCCTCCGTCTCTCGGCCAGCCGCCCAGCACGCCGGGATACAGGTTGGTCAGATAGGCGTCGGTCAGTTTGGCATCATTCCACACGTTGTCGGGATTGTAGTTGGACAGGTCTTTCACGTCCAGCACGTCGCTGCATCCCGAAATCATCAGGAAACCGATAAGATATATGATTGTCTTTTTCATTGTCTTTTCATTTTAAAAATTAATACTTAATCCACCCGTAAACGTTCTCAACAGCGGGAAGGAGTCGAGTGTGTTCTGTTCGGGATCATATTCATCCATTGCGGAAATGCAGAACAGGTTGGTGCTGTTCACAAAGAACTGGAGCTGATCCACGCCGATACCCGCGAGCCAGTGTTTGGGCAGCGTATAGGCAATGTTCAGGTTTTTGAGCCGGCAAAAAGCGCCGTTCCTCAACCAGAACGTGGAAGCGCCGCCGCCGTATTCCTGCTGCATCCAGGCGCCGCTAACGCGGGGATACCTGGCATTCGGGTTTTCCGGCGTCCAGACGTCGTCTTTCCAGAGTTCGAAATACGGTCTGTCTCCGACCTGGAATACGCCGCCGCCGTTCATCGTGCTTATCATCCGGTCATACGCGCCTACGCCCTGGAAATGGGCGTCAATGGCGAGACCTTTCCATTCCAGATTGAAGCCGATACCGTAGTTGATACGCGGCGAAGCGTTGTCGGACAAGTAAGTAGCGTCGTTACCGTCGATCTTCCCGTCCGGGCCTTCGGAATAGTTGGCGCCACGGATGTCTTTGAACAGAAGGGTGCCCAGGATCGGCTTGCGCCCGTCAATCGTGAACCCTTCCGGCAGTGCATCCAGCTGCTCCTGCGTACGGATCATCCCTTCGCAAATGTATCCGGACAGACGGGAATTGGGCTTGCCGATCTGGCTGCGCCATGCCTCCAGTCCTTCCGGTTCGTCCAGAATCACCCACTTGTCGATGGCATACCCCATGTTCGCATACACCGTATAGCGGAGGTCCCTGTACGTGTCCGACCATTTGAGCGACCAGTCCACACCTTTCCAGTCCTGCTCGGCATAGTTTTCGTTGCTCAGGCTGCCGCCGTAGGTGCCCGGGATGACCCGGTTTCTTGCGCGAAGGATGTGATTCTTGTTCCGGTAGAAATAGTCCAGTTCACCGCTCAGGCGGTTGTCCAGGACTCCGTATTCGAGACCGATATCATAGACTTCCACTTTAGCCCAGCTGATATACGGGTTGGGCGTACTTCCGATGGCCAAACCCGTATTCAGGTTATCGCCGAAGATATATCCGCTCCCGTTTTGGTAGTATTCGCGCCACTGGAAAGCGGAAATGCCGCCGCCGTCCCAGTTGTTATCGTCGCCGGTAGAACCGTAGTTCGCCCTGATTTTCAGGTTGCTCAACCACGAAACATCCTTCAGGAAGTTTTCTTCCGAAAGACGCCATGCCACCGAAGCGGACGGGAAAAAGCCCCATCTTTCTTCGGGCGCGAACTTGTAATTGCCGTCGTAGCGGAACGAAAATTCGGCGATATACCTGTCAGCATAAGTGTAATTCGCACGACCAACCCACGACTGACGCGCCGATTCGTATTCGCTGCCGCTGAAATAGCGCCTTTGCGTATCGCTGGACGTATTGAATATCTGGTCGATGGTGGTCGTCATCAGGTCGTCGGCCTGCCCGCTCAACGATTTTCCACCCGTGACGGACTGTTCGTAGATGGCCATCGCCGATACGGCATGTTTCCCAAACGTCCTGTCATAATTGAGGAACCAGTTGAGTTGATAGGAATGTTCCAGTGTGACGTTTTCCCGTATTCCTTCGTAACTGGCGCTCAGATTGTGCGTGACCATGTCGTTCGGATCAATCGGGCCGGGCACGAAAATATTGGTCGGCGAACCGATCTTGAAGCGGTATCCCTTGTTGTGGGTGATAAACGCCTTGTGATTCCGGTCATATCCGTAATACTGTCCCAGCACGCTGGTTCGCAGTCCGTTCACATACTGTCCCAGGTCCAGATCCAGCCGGATTTGTCCGTCCAGATGCCTTCTGGTGACGTGTTGATACCGGTTGCCGAGCACCATTTCCACGGGGTTCCACGAACCGGACGTGATGGGATTTTTCGAGGTATCCGTCGTCGGCTGGTTGTTTTCATCCATGTAGAACGGATAATAACGGGTCCAGTTAAAGGTTGTCCGGTAAAAGTCGGGCACGTTGAAATTCTCGATGTCGTCATACGGCCAGTAAAAACGGTGAAAATCCTGCTGGTAACCGCTCAGATTGAAGTTGACCTTGAACCGTTCGGTAATTTTGGCCGTAATGTCCGAGCGGAAATTATACCGTTTGTAATTCACGGTTTTGTAGGAACCGTTCTCGTCATGGTAACCAAGCAGCATAAAGTAGGTGATCCGGTCGTTGCCGCCGTCCACGCTGAGGTTGTGCTGTTGTACCGAAGGATTTTGCCAGACATAATCGTTTACATCGTAATTTTTGTCGGCAAAATAATCAAAGTGTTCCTGTCCGTAGACCGGATTGCGTCCCTGTGTTTGCGCCACGCGGTTTTCGAAAATCAACTGGTCGGTGGCTGTGAAACTCTGCAAAGGTCGCGTCGGACTGGACGCACTGTATGACCCCTTATACTGGAAAGCGGGTTTCTGCTGACGCCCGCTCCGGGTCTTTACCAATACGACGCCGTTACCGGCCTTCGATCCGTAGACGGCGGCGCTGGCCGCGTCCTTGAGGAAGCTGATGCTTTCCACTTCGTTTGCGTCCAGGGCGTCGAAATACTGTTTCGACTTGATAACGTCGTTGATTACATACAGCGGCTCGCTGAAACTTCCCCGCATCCGGATACTGGACGAAGCGCCCGCAAATCCGGACGTCCCCGTCACCGTTACACCGGGCGCGCGCCCTGCCAGAGCATTGGACAGGTTGGCTACCGGCATGTTGTTCAACGTTTCCGCCTTGACAGAGGTGATGGCGCCGGTCAGGTTGATTTTTTTCTGCGTACCGTACCCGATTACGACGACTTCATCCAGCAGGCCGACATCTTCCGCCAGCGTGATACTGAGCGCCGACTGATTTCCTACGGCCACTTCCTTCGTCAGATAGCCGATAAACGATACCTGAATCGTTGCGCCGGACGGCACATCCAGTGAAAATTTTCCGTCTGCATCGGTCACGATGCCGATCGTGGTACCCTTGACCATGACACTGGCGCCGATGACCGGCTCGCCGTTGACGTCCTTCACCGTACCGGTAACGGTTCTCCCCCT
>JAISWC010000135.1 GCA_031271245.1 Tannerella sp.
ACCATTCTTTTCCATGAGTTCCGAAATAGGCTCTACCATTGACGATAGCAGGCGCAAAACAGGTCATACCCGAAATGTCGGTATATCTCCATATTTCCTTTCCATTGTCGAGGTCTAATGCAGTTGTTAATTTGCTTTTTGAACCATATAAGACCTTATCTCCCGCCACAGTTGGAGTTGATAGCTGTTCCGGAATGTTATTACGCCAGATTTGTTTGCCTGTATTTTTATCCAGCGCGAATTGATAACCCTTGTTACTTTCCTTATCATACGCATTTACGAGTATTTTGTCCCCGACAATTATCGGATCGCTGCAATTTGTTGCAGGCATTTCAAATTCCCATTTCTGTTGTGGCGCGGATGTTACAGGATTACTGCTATAACAACCCGAATGCGTATTACCTGAAAATACAACAACATCGGTTTGAGAATAGATTCTAATCGCTATGCCAATTAAAATCAGCAAACTCAATACTTTCTTTTTCATATATTTTTTTATTAAAATTTTCAGATGGATGAAAATTCCTTGTCTTTATACGAAAAAGCGCTGTAACCTTCCTGCCATGAAAAATATTCTCGAACAAATTTGCTGTCATTTATCCAGTTCGATGAGTTCGATGAATTGTTTTTTATCGTCTGCATCAAGCCGGATAATGATTGCACCGGACGCATACCGAATAATAAATGAACATAATCGAATGATCCGCCGGTGGCTAATAATTTATGCCCGCTGCTCTGTACAATCCCTGTAATGTATTTATACAAATCCTCTTTCCAGCTTTTGCTGATGACTGCGTCTCTGTATTTAATCGCAAATACTCCATGTATGTATATTTGCGTATATGTATTTGCCATAAAAACATGAATTGATTAATATGCAAAGATACATTATTTCTATCAATGACACGCCATCCCTGCAGGATTTTTTTTGAACGGATGACGTTTTCGACCGACATGCCATCCCTGACGGGATTTTTGAGTGATAAGGGATAAGTAGAGATTTTTCGGCGGTTGAGACGCATGTTGTTGCGTCTCTGCTATCATACATCCTTCAAAAATCCCGTCAGGGATGGCATGTCGGTCGAACCTCAGTCGAACCTTAGTCGAACCTCAGTCGAACCTCAGTCGAAGGAAAGCAAAAGACAAAGTCGTCTCACTTGTGAAGGCTCTCCACAGCTATTCAAGCACACGGAACAATCCTTTGCGCCCCCCTTCATTTTCAATTATTTTTCCAGGGGGGTGCGATTCAGATGGCCGGCCATCCGGCATTACCGGATATTTGTACGAATGATACCGGCCGGAAGAGTGATGACGTGTTCCTTTTGATTGCGGAAAACGGTCATTGGCTGCGATTCCTTCCAGTTGGCTCCGGCAATGGCGTTGAACAGGTCGGTCAGGTTGTTAACCGGCTTGCCTGCAAATCCCAGGATGACGTCGTTTGATTGGAGCCAGTCGATCAAATGCGTCCCGTAGGCAGCTACGGCAATGACGTATACGCCCCGTTCCGAATCCATACCGGTGGCCGAGCGTTCGCCGAGCGTTTCCAGATTTTTGATTTGTATGCCTTCCCAGGTCAGTCTTTCGGAATCGGAGGCATCGACATTACAGACCGGAACAGGCATGGCCGGCTGTTCGGCCAGCGCTTTCAGGCGTCCGGATACGACACCGAACCGATCCATGTCGAAATTCTGGAATCCCATGCGGAAAACGTCCGTCGCCTCGCCGGATACCCGGAAATCGCCCGACGCCGGATCAACGAACGGCACTTTGTAAACAAGGGAATGTGTATCCGTACCGTTCTCCTGCGCCATTTTCCATGCGAGGCTGTCGGTAAAAATGTTGTAATCAATCAGCGTGCCTTGCGTATCATACACGGAAGGCTGTTGAGGTTCGTAGAGCTGCATGACGATGTTTCGCGCAAATACGGCGCTGTTCTCCCCGAACCATACATGACGGTGAAAGGTGCTGTTAATAAGGATGTTGTTTTCTACTACGCGGTAGAATCCTTCCCTGAGTTTCAATCCCCCGTTCAGGCAAAGGTTGTTGTAGATATGGTAATTGGAGGAGCCGTCGTCGAGATCGATGTCCCACCCACGGTCGCAACGGAACCGGTTATTGCGTATAATCACCGTTTCGATGGCGTCGGCCAGGATCAGTTCACTGTGGCCGGTAGTCAGCAGAGAATCAAGCGTTTGACGATTGGGATGCCAGTAACGATCGCGTCCCCAGGAATTGAATGAGCCGTGGTCGCCCGTTTCCCTGACGGTGTTGAACACGTCGTTGAACTCAAGGACATGTCCGCCCCAGGTGCCTTCACTGATGTTGATTCCGGCGCGCGGCGTATCGTAAATGCTGTTGTGGCTCACCGTAATGGCGCGGCACATCGAAAGTTCCACGCCTGTAATCTGTTTTTCATACAGCCCGATTCGATGAATCAGGTTGTCGTGAACGCGGCAGTCGGCGGGATAGTTGTCCGATTGGGGGCCGTGCGCCCGGTCGATTTCCGCCGCAGGAACAAATTCCGGATATGCGAAACTTGGGGAACGTACCGCTCCGGGATCGCCTACGAAACAGACGGCGCTGGCGCCGATGCGGGTAAAATGCGAGCCGGACACTTCACCGTGGCGGTTGTAGTTGCTGAAAAAGACGGCATTGCCTCCCAGATTGTACACGTTACAGTTTTTCAGGCTGCAATGTTCGGTACCTTCGAGAAACACGGCGGCACCGCGGTAGATGGTCCAGTCGGAGCGGAGCAGCGGTTCATACGGCTCCATGAACGTGCGCAGCGTTTGAGTCAGGTCGATTCCCTCGACGGTGATGTTACGCACGGGATTCGAAATGTCTCCGCGAAATTCGATCAGGCACTTGATTTGCGGGCTTTCGAACAACGCGCCGTTCACGTCTTCGCTCTCGAGCGGATAATAGTAAAGCGTCGACGAGCCGGCATCGTAGAACCATTCGCCGGGAGCGTCCAGTTCTTCAAAGATGTTTTCTACCATCCGGTTGGCGGCATGAAGTCCGGACGGTCGATTGTTTTGCCAGCCGCCTTCCATCGAAAGGTTTCCTTTCCGGTCCTTACCGGTAATCCGGTAATGGAAGTCGCCCCAGTCGCTGCCGTGCATGGCATGGAGATATCCTCCGGCGGGATTTTTCCATGTTTTCACCCGTTCCGGCGCCGTTGCGTCGGCAGCCGTTCCGTTGAAACGGATGGCGTCCGGATCATAGTTCGGATAACGCGCCATGGGGCGTATCTCGCCGTTCACTACCAGCATATCCATTAGCGGACGCCCGGCAATACGGGTTTTCAGGATTCCGTTCCTGTGCGACTGCCATTGCAGGCTGTCCAGCGTGATGCTTCCGCTGAGTACGGCCTTCTCGCCCGGAAAGGCGCGGATGGTCAGTGATTTGCCTGATGCGCCGTCCTGCGGAGTAAACCGGAGGGGAGCGGCAAGCCGGTAAGTGGCTTCCCGCAGGAAAACGGTCGTTTCGCCCTGTGTTTTCCGGGCTTCGGTTTGCGCCTTTTCAATTGTCCGGAAGGGGCGCTGGCGGCTGCCGTCGTTGCTGTCGTTGCCGGAAGGCGATACGTAAAACTGCGTTTGCGCCTGCAGAGCGGCAAATACACTAAACTGCAACAGAAGGAAGAGGTTCATCCATCCGGTTCTTTTCTTTCTTGTCATGACTGTAAACATTTATAAATTCAGTTGGTGATTATATGTAACTGTCCAAAAACAGCATGCAAATATACGATATATCTTTAATTAACCAATAGCCGCCTCGATCTCCGCCCATACGTTCGATAATACCCTTGTTTTGAAGTTGCCGGAAGTCTCTTTGAATGGTTATTATGTTGAATTTTAAGGTTTTCGCCATTTCCTGTACAACAACTTTATTGTTCATTCTTATGAAATTGAGAATAAGTTTTTGCCGTTTTTCCGTCGTATTTTCTACGACATTGTCTTTTGCTGCCTGATTATTGCTTTGGTTATCAATGATTTTTTCTACGACATCGTTTTCCGAAAATTTTCTGATTTCTTCTTTGGCAAAAGGAATCACCAAGTTCAGTTTTTTCTCGACAAAGTATTTGATATAATCAACCAACGGCTTAATCTGTTCAGCAGTTGGCAGTTATACATTGCGCAAAGTATCAGATGCACCTTGTGCAAAGTGTCATTCCGTGCACAAAATCATGTCGCGCACAGTATAACGTGAGCAGATGTAACGGAAATACTTCCATTACACCAAACTCACGTCAACAGCCACATGGCTAAAACAAAAAGGCTTTATTTCATCAGTCGCTCACCTTTCGCGATCCGTCGCTGATGACGACGTCATACACTTTCGGTGAACGGCCAAATTTCTCTCTGTACGCTTCTCTGGCCTTGAGGATAAAGGCATCGTACAGTTCATCCTTTACCAGATTGATGGTGCATCCGCCGAAGCCGCCACCCATCACGCGCGAACCCGTCACGCCACATTCCATAGCCAGGTCGTTCAGGAAATCCAGTTCCTCGCAGCTGACCTCGTAGAGCTTGCTCATGCCGTGGTGCGTCTCGTACATTTTCCGGCCGACGGTCTCGTAATCGCCTTGCACCAGCGCATCGCAAACATCCAGTACGCGCTGTTTCTCGCCGATCACGTATTCGGCGCGTTTGTAATCGTCTTCGCCGATTTCACTCCGGATACTTTCCAGTTGTTCGAAGGTGACGTCGCGCAGAAATTCCGCATTCAGTCTGCGGGCCACCCGCTCGCACGATTCGCGGCGCTCATTGTAGGCCGACGACGCCAGTTCGTGCTTGACGACCGTATCCAGCAATACCACCTTGTAACCCTGCGGGTCGAAGGGAAAATATTCGTATTCCAGCGAACGGCAGTCCAGCCGGATCAGGTTGCCCTGTTTTCCGAAAATGGAAGCAAACTGGTCCATGATGCCGCATTTCACACCGCAATAATTGTGTTCGGTTGCCTGGCCGATCCGGGCAAGTTCGAACCTGTCGATGCCCAGGCCGTACAGGTCGTTGAGCGCAAAGGCAAACGTACTTTCCAGCGCGGCCGACGACGACATGCCGGCGCCCAGCGGCACGTCGCCCGCAAAGGCCGTGTTGAAACCCTCCACCTCGCCGCCCCGCTTGATGATTTCGCGGCAAACGCCGAAAATGTACCTCGCCCAGCTGGTACGCGGCGCGTCTTCCTCGTTCAGGCCAAACTCCACGTAATCCTTCATGTCGATGGAGTAGGCACGCACTTTCCTTTTCCCGTTCGGCTTGATTTCGGCCATGATGCCCTTGTCGATGGCTCCGGGGAATACAAATCCGCCGTTATAGTCCGTATGTTCACCGATCAGGTTGATACGTCCGGGCGAGGCGTAGATCGTCCCGGTACTTCCGTCAAAATGTTTGATAAAACGACTTCTTACATGTTCTATATCCATAGTTTTTAATTAATTATATTAGTAGAAAGCCCTTTTCTCCTGAGGAGAAAAGGGCTTCCGGATTTAGTCTACTGCAATGTCCCTGTTCACATTTTTGCTGCCGCTCAAGGCATAGTACAGGAGGTATGCCAGACCTGCAAAAATGACCCAGTAACTGGTCATGTAGCCGGCAATATCCGCTACCCAGTTCTGTACGAAAGGAAGAATGCCTCCGCCGCAAACCAGTACCATGAAGATACCGGATGCTGCGGCCAGGTATTTGCCCAGTCCTTCCACAGCCAGATTGAAAATGCCGCCCCACATCACGGAAGTACAAACTCCGACAAGCACCAGGAACATGGCGCTGACGGGTACTTCGGTGACGCCAAAGGACAGACTGCCGGTGGCGCCGGTTTGAAATACGGGCAGGGATACTTTCAGTGAAAGCGGAGCGAAAATGGCGGCGGCTACCAGAATCAAACCCGCCAGCGAAACGGCGGTGAGCATGATCTTGCTGGATACCTTGCCTCCGACGGAAGCGCCTACCAGGCGTCCTATCAGCATCAGAAACCAGTAGGTTCCGGCTACAAATCCGGCCGTGGTTGCATCCAGTCCGCCTGCGTTGGGGTCACAGAGGAAAAGGTTCATTGTGCCCGGAGTGCCTACTTCGACACCGACATACACGAAAATGGCGATGGCGCCCAGAATGAAATGCCGGAACGACAGGGCGCCCTTGATCAAACCGCCCAGGGGTTCCGTACTCCGCGACTGGTGAGGCTCGGGAATGGACACGATGCCCAAAACGACAAATACGAGTGCGAAGATGCCCAGGGCAATGTACATGACGGGATATACATCCGTTATGTTGGCCTTGGTTACTTCACCGACCAGTGCGCCGACCAGTATCGGAACCAGCGTGCCGCACAGCGAATTGAACGAGCCGCCCACCTGAATCAACTGGTTGCCCTTGTTGCCGCCACCGCCCAGGGTGTTCAGCATGGGATTGACTACCGTATTCAGCAGACACATCGAAAATCCGGCTACAAAAGCGCCCAGCAAATAAATTGCAAAACTGGCGGCATGTCCCGAAAGATACTGGATGCCCACGCCGATAAATCCGACCGCTACGGCTACCAACGCCGTTTTCTTGTAGCCGAATTTCTGCAGCAGCAAGCCGCCGGGGATTCCCATCACGGCGTATGCGATGAAATTGGCCAGATTACCCAGCATACCCATCGCATTGCTAACGCCGAACTGATTCTTCAACACAACCCCCATCGGCGCTGCCAGGTTGGTGACAAACGAGATCATTCCGAACAGGAAGATCATCATAATAATTGGTAACGTGTAATTCTTTTTTGTTTCCATCTTGTCTTTCTTCTTTAGTTAAAATATCATTCAGTTATTTAGTTAATTATTCAATCGAAAACTTGTAAACGGTTTGACTTCCGAACAGCTCGCCGGGACGAAGTTCTACACCGGGATAGTCCGGTTTGTTCGGGCTGTCCGGGAAGTGTTGCGTTTCGAAACAAAGCGCGGACTGCCGCGGGTAGCGCCGGCCGTTTTTCCCTGTCAGGTTACCGGTCATCCAGTTACCCGTATAAAGCTGCACGCCCGGTTCGGTCGTGGACACGTCCATGACGATTCCCGTTTTGGGAGAACTGCAGCGCGCGGCAAAAGCACATCGCTCGGTTTCTTTTTTGTTCAGTATAAACGTATGGTCGTAGCCGCGTCCGATAACCAGGGGCCTGAAGTCGGCGCTGATACGTTCGCCTACCGCGTGCGCCGTGCGGAAATCCATCGGCGTGCCTTCCACTTTCTCCGGCAGTCCAAGCGGTATCGACGTTTCGTCGGTCGGGAGATAATAATCCGCGTTGATGATCAGCTGATGATCGCCGATGAACGGATCGCCCGCGCCGGAAAGGTTGAAATAGGAATGATTCGTCAGGTTCAGCACGGTCGGCCTGTCGGCAGTCGCATGATAGTCGATGACCACTGCGTTGTCGTCCGTCAGGGCATAGTTTACGGTCGTTATCAGCGTGCCGGGAAACCCTTCTTCGCCGTCGACCGAAACATACGTCAGTTTGACGGAACATTCGTCTACCTGTTTGACATCCCACACTACGGCATTGAATCCGGTGATTCCGCCATGCAGGCTGTTCGGGCCGTTGTTGGCAGCCAGTTCATACACCCTGCCGTCCAGCGTGAAGCGGGCGTTGGCGATGCGGTTGGCGTAGCGGCCACAGACGGCGCCGAAATACGGTTCTTCCGACGTCAGATAATCGTCGATGGAATCGTGTCCGGTGACTACGTCTGTCCACTTGCCATCCCGGTCGGGTACGGTCAGCGAAACGATTTTTGCACCGTAGTTTGTGACCGTCAGTTCGCAACCGGCTCTGTTTTTTAATACATAAAGCGCTGTTTCTTTTCCGTTTATTGTCTTGCGGAATTTTTCCACGCGCAGGCCCGAAAGCGTAAGTTCATTATTCATACCAGTCTCTTTACTGAAATTCGGCGTAAAAGTAGCCTACTTTTATTGATTAGCCAAATCAAAAAAACATGTTATAAAGCATATTTCTGCTTTTTGGGGCATAAATGCCATAAACAGAAAAATATTTATTCAAAGCGTAGGTAGCCCCCACCGGTATTTGACTGCCAAAATGCGGATAGCCAGAATCACGAATACGGAGATAATTTCGCAGGCCACGCCATTCACATGCAGCCTGTAGCACACCGCATACGCGATGCCGCCGATGACGCAGGGCAGCGCGTAAATCTCTTTTCGGAAAATCAGCGGAATCTCGTTGATAAACACGTCGCGCAGAATGCCGCCGGCCACGCCCGTAATCGTCCCCATCACGATGGCCACCCAGAAGGGATAGCCCAGCAGGACCGTTTTTTCCATGCCTGCCACGACAAACAGCGCCAGTCCGACGGTATCGAAGATAAAGAAGGGCGTATTCAGCCGCACCAGCTGTTTGCTGAAAACAATCACCGTGACCAGGGCCAGCACCGTACAGAGCATGTATTCCGGGTGAAGCATCCAGAAAGGCGTCGTATCGAGCAGCAGATCGCGAATCGTTCCGCCGCCGATGGCCGTCACGAAACCTACGACAAACGCTCCGAACCAGTCAAATTTCTTGGCTGCCGCCAGCCGGATGCCGCTGACGGCAAAGGCAAACGTCCCGGCAAACTGAATCGCGTTGACCAGCGACACGGACATCATATAGTCCCACAGCGCTCTCATCATGCTTTCCCGTCCAGATATTCCCGCTTGAACATATTCACCAGCAAAAGAAACAGCGACAGCAGCAGCGGACCGAATATCACGCCCCAGAACCCGAACACCGACAGGCCGAGTATCACGCCGAACACGGTAATCAGCGGATGCGTATCCGCCAGATGCTTTTGCAGCAGAAACCGGATGACATTGTCGATATTGATCAGTAGCACCAGCGAATAGACCGTCAGTCCGAACGCTTCGCCCCAGTTTCCCGCCACCAGCAGGTAGACCACCAGCGGCACCCAGACCAGCCCCGTACCCACCAGCGGTATGATGGTGGCAAAGCACGTCAGTATGGCAAAAAGGAAGGCGCTCGGCACGCCGAAAATCAGATAGCCAGCGTAGGCCACACTCCCCTGCATCAGCGCCAGCAAGGGAATCCCGATGGCATTCGTGCGCACCATGCGGTAGATTTCCTTGGTAATATTCCACCTGTTCTGTTCGCTGAACGGCAGCAGATCATATATGTAACGTTCAATCTCCCGATGGCCGACCAGCATGAAATAGAGCAGAAAAATCATCACAACCGTGGTCACAATCAACTCGCCGGCCTGACCGATGATAAATTGCAGTCCTTTGGTCAGATAGCCCGTCAGGGCAGCCATATTCTCCATGTTCAGTGCGCTGTATCCCCATTTTTCCTGGAGCAACGCATCGAAATGCTGCACCATCGCCGTCAACGCCGGAATATCAATGTGAATCGCCTGTACTTTCCCAAGCAGCACCCAGATCACCAGACAAACCGGCACCAGCACACACAGGGCGGCCTCGAACATGATCAGCAGGGCGGCTGCCACTTTATGTACCCGTTTCCGTTCGGTCAGGTAAATCATTTGTCGCCGCACCAGCACAAACAGGGTGAAAGCGCCCAGCAATCCGCTCACAAACGACCACAACTTGACAACAATCAGCCCGCCCAGCAACAGAATCAGCAGCATCAGCGAATATTTCCAATAGGTTTCTTTTGTCGTCTCCATACTATCCATACGATTTAACGGACGTAAAGGTAAGCATTTTTGCAAAGAAATGAGGCGTGGATTCGGAAAGAGGTTATAACCATGCCGCCCGCCTCACTCGAAGAACGAATACACGGTCGAGATATTCGATACTTCCGGCATGTAAGGCAACCGCCATACCACTTTACCGCCGGGATCAATCTCCAGCAGGGCGGACGATGTTTTCTCCCTGTCGCGGCCATCCCAGTTGGCAATGAGCGTATTTCCGTTCCTGTAGCGGACAAGTTCGCCGACGTAGAGTAACGAACCGTAACTCAAATCTTTTGTTTCAATCCTTCTGACGACATTCCGGGCATCCGGCTGAATCTCCACAATGCAACGCGACTCGCCGCACGAAACCAGCCAGTTCCCGTTCTCCATCAGTACGATGGCCACCGGTTCGCTTTCGGAGTATATACTCCGCAGGGGTATTCCTTTTTCATCCAATTCCACGATTTTGTGTTTGTCGATCAGCGGAACCAGATACGTATTTTGTGGCGTTTTCAGTACATGGCGAAACTGACGGGTAATGTCCCGCGTAGCGGTGCGGTATGTCACTTCCCCGACCGGTACGCCCTTCCTGTCCAGTTCCACTATCCGCATCGGAACACCGGCTACGGCCAGCAGGTAGTGGCCCGATGCCAGACGGGTCGCCGTGTAGACCGCTTCCGGTTCGCCGACCCGATAGTCCCATATCACCTCATGCTTGCGGGTAATCAATCTGGCGCCCCCCTTATACGCATACAGTATTTCGCCTTGCGGCGTCATTTCCAAATCGTTACACTCTTCTTCCGGCGTCAGCGGATGACTCCATTCGATCTTGCCCGAAGCCTTGTCCAGAATAGCTATCTGCGGCCAGCCGGCGCCTCCGGTCAACAGTTTTTCCCTCTTCACACAAGCGCTGCATACGAACAGCAGCGTCAAATATATCAATCCTTTTTTCATCATTTTTATTCTGTTTTTGAATCTTCATACGGCAACAAAAGTAATATCTTCCTACCGAAACACAAAATTCCTCCGCGAATAATTCTCCATTTCTTCCAAATTTCGTGTTTCCCCCGCTCGGCGACGGCTCTGCCTGCGTCGGGCTAAAAGCAAGCGTTCACGCTTGCAGCGAAGCAAGGGAGACCTGACAGGTGGGATGTAAAAAATGACAGCTACTGTATGCTGACAGCGCATATACCGGCGAACCGATTGCTAATATGCTTCAAAACAAAGGTATA
>JAISWC010000327.1 GCA_031271245.1 Tannerella sp.
CCCGACAATCGCGATGTTGTCGGCCTGGAATGCCGCGATGAACGCCGACATCCGCACTTTTTCCACTTCCCGGTAATCGTAGGGATTGGTAGAGCCTAAGAGAATGGCGCCTTCGTGGAGATTGACAGTGACGTTGGACTTGAGGAAGATGGTCCCCGTGAGGTATCTTCCGACATAAAAATGCAGCGTACCGCCGCCGTTTTCGCTGATGTAATCAATCGCCTTCTGGATGGAAGTCGTGTTCAGCGTTGTGCCGTTCGACTTGATGCCGAACAGCGATGCGTTGTACTCTTTTTGCCCGTAAGCCGTTAGGACAACGCTCATCAATAACAGTAAACCTATATACTTTCTCATATATTAATAATTTTCTGGGCGCAAATGTACGAAGAATATTTTTAAACAGCCAGTGAACAGCGTTTTTTTCGGAAGAACAGTAAAAACAGCGCGTTTTCATGCGATCGAGTCAGGAGTTCTAAAATTATTTTATGTTGCTTTATCTCCTGTGCATTTGGGGTTAGACTTTGTTCGGAGTGTGTTCGAAGTGTGTTCGAAGTGTGTTCGAAGTGTGTTCGAAGTAAGCTTGTATAGATGAATTGTTAAGGAAATAGAATATGAGAGGATTCATTTCTGTTTTCAATAGAATATAATACATTATTTCGCATAAAAGGAGATGGGCCTGCGCCGGATACATTCTCAAATGTCGTTTTTTGACTTAACTGCAAAGGGCACAAAGTTTTCACACAAAGGACACTATGTTGCTTTGTGTCCTTTGTGATAAACCTTTGTGCCCTTTTGTGGTAAAGAAGTTTTCGGATCGTTCCGTATCAATTCTTATTCTTCCAACAGATTGACTTCCCGGATATCTCCCGTTTGCGGATTCACCCGAAGCGTTTTAATCTCAAACGGTTTGATATTCCCGCGCCAGGAAAAGTTGACCGACGGGAACCTCAACACGGTTGCGGCAGCTTTTCCGAGCGTCTCCACCAGTCTGATGACAAGGTCGCTTCCCGTTTCGGACTGCTTGATGGCCGCAACGATGACATTCGGCGCATCAATGGACAGAAAAGAGGCCGATTTGGACATCGTGCCGCGGTGGATACCCTGATAGGTGATTACGGGCGGTGCAATAAACTCCTCGGCTATGCGCGGCACGTTGATGTCCTGCCAGCCGTCTTTGTGCGGTACGAGCAGGAGGCGGAGCGTTTGGATGCCCTGGTCCATCCAGAGGACTTCGGCTTCCGACGCCATCTTGGACAATGGCGTGGGACCGTGATGCGCATAAGGCGCCGAACGGGTGACGGTGATGCGCAGGTCGTTCCCCTGCACGCTGTAGCCGTATTTGGCGTCGTTCAGCACCGTCAGGCCGTAGTTGTCGGCGCCGCGTCGGCCTGTCACGTCAATCCACCGCTGTCCGGGATCTTCCTCGCCGTTCGGCTCGCGAACCATAACTCCGTATGGCGTTTCATAGGTCGGAACGGGCGCTTCCACATCGACCGGGAAGGAGAATTTCAGCATCTTCAGGCGTTCGTGCCAGTTGAGCGATACCAGGGCTTCGATCCGGCGCGAACCGGAAGTCAGCAGCCAGTCGACGGTCATGTCCGAATCGCCGTAAGCGCTCCGTACACGTATGCCGGCGCGTAGCGGGCCTTTTTCAAGTACGGTGGTCTTCGCATTTCCGAAGGCGCCGATCTCGCCTTTCGTTACGTAGTTGTATGCCGTAAGCGCATTTTTGGTAAAGTCGCGGACGTCGTGGCTCCACGTGTCGCTCGGGTCGTCGATGATGACGCCCTTGCAGCCCGTCGCGCCGCCTTTGAATACGTCGCGGCCGGCTTCCTTGTCGTAGATGCCGATTTCGCCGCCGGGAGAGAACGTGATGCGGTAAAATTCGTTTTCCAGACGGTTGGATTCCACGCTGACCCTTGATTCGACAGGCGTGTCCTCGCCTTTGCGGACGCGGAACTGGCGGTAGCCCAGCGCGGGCAGCGCGGCGTTGAACAGGATGCGCCGGCGTCCCGTCACCGACTGCGCCTGGATGTACTGCGCCGGCAGCGACTGTCCGCGGTCATCCGTCACCTGCGGCAAAGGGAGGTGGTTCAGGTCGTATTCCACATTGGTGGTCACTTCCCAGGCATGTGGGTTGAACGCCACCAGGTATTCCGATGCGGGGTCTTCCGACGGAATTTGCCATTCGAGTTTCTGGATGGCCAGCGCCGTAGCCGTATGCGCGATGTTGAGGGCATAGCCGTGACCTTCGAGGGCGTCTTTGGAATGGACGGCCACCGAACTGCCGGCCAGGCTGTCGTGGAACTGCAGGAACAATACCTGCTTCCAGGCTTCCGTGAAACGCTCTTTGGGATAATGGGCTTTCCAGATGACTGCGCCGGCGGTAGCGATTTTCTCGGCCGTCACCAGGGCGGCTTCACTCAGGCGGTTGTTCTTTTTGATGGCGCTTTCGGCCGAATAGCAGCCTACGGCGTGATGCTGCAAATCGTCCTTCACGGTGGGCAGGTTCGGCTGTTTCGCGCGAACGTCTTCGAAATAGCGGTCTACGGAACTGTAGCATACCGACGGCGCACCCTTTTCCGTTTTCAGGCGGTTGATGGATTCGATGTTGGTTTTCGTCGGGCCGCCGCCGTGGTCGCCCACGCCGAAATAGGCCATGAAATCCGTCATCGGCTGTTTTTCGGCGATTTTCAGTATCTCACTGATGCGGCGCTTCGTGTCCCTCTCTTCGTTGTAACTTATCTGAATGCGATAGGTCAGTACTTTCGAGCCGTCCGGCCCTTCCCACCAGAACAAATCGGCGGGGATCGTTTTCTCATACGGGGCGGGACGCATGAAAACATAATTTTCCATCCCCTGTAAACGGATGATTTGCGGCAAGGTGCCCGGATGTCCGAAGGAATCGGGATTAAACGCTACCACAGCGCGTTTGCCGACCAGTTTTTCCAGCGTGAGCTGTCCGTAGAGTCCCTGGCGCGCCATTGCTTCGCCCGACGGGATGTTCATGTCCGGTTCCACCCACCAGCCGCCGACTATGTTCCATCGTCCTTCGGCCACGCGCTGACGTATCTCGGTCAACATTCCGGGATCGTTGTCGGCTACCCACTGGTAAAATTGAGCCGAACTGGCGGTAAACACCAGGTCGGAAGTTTCTTTCATCCGGTCGAGCGCCGACCGGAAGGTGCTGTGCACCACGGCAACGCCTTCCGTCCAGGGCCACAGCCATACCGGATCGATATGCCCGTGTCCGATCATGTAAAAACGGTGTTTTCCGGCATTTTTCGGCCAGGGACTGACGTCCGGCCGCGCCAGAAGACTGGTGACCGGAGTGAGCGCAAACGCCGTGGCGCCGACGGCTGTCCGGTTGATAAAATCCCTGCGGGAAATAGACTTTGTATTCATGTCATCAAAAATTATAATTTGCGTATGCTTAACGCATAAGAGAAGAAAAACCCCTAAAAAAAAGGATGGCTTTCCTGCTCGCACAACGTATAACCGCTCTCTCTTTCAGGGCAATTTCCCGGCCAGTTCCTCGAGCAGCGCATCCGCACCCTGTACGATTTCGCCGTTTTCGTTGCGGGCGCCGACAAGATAGCGTCCTTTCCAGATGACCGGAAGGTCGCCATTGTACTTGTCCCCAATCTGTAGCGCACCTTCTTCAAACGTCAACGGCTGCTGGGTGAAGGTGAAATAACTCGTCAGCATCTTTTTCATCTCTTCTTTCGACTTGCCGTCCACCACAAAAAGCTGGAAAGACTGTCCGCCGGACTCGTAATCCGCTGTATATACGCCTTTCAGAAATTCATGCCCGATGTATCCGGATGTAATGTATGCTTCCGTATGCGGAATTTTCCTTTTTACGGGGAAGCATTTCGCTATCGGGGGAAAGGAGGCCGCCGGGTCAATCCCGTCGGCCAGCGCTTTCCCGATGACATGAAGTGTCGGCTGTATGTCCTCGCCCGAACGGTTACTCCACATCTTCACATAGATACACCCTGCAAAGAAATACAGGTTTTTTTCGTCGCCCTGCGCTTCGCCGCCCAGGGGGAAATACGTCAGTTCCGTCGAACGTTCCGCGGCATACATGCCGAACGCATCTTCGGGCGTGGCATGGCGATAGGCCTGGATCGTGATGTAGTCATCGCCTTTTTTATACTCCAGCGAAGTCATTTCCCTGAAATTATTTTCCAGAAACAGCGGCGCGGCGCCGTTGATCCGGTCAAACAGGTTGTCCGGATGGAAGACTTCCGCCTCCTTCGGCAATTCCCATCCCGGCACGGGAATTAACCGGGATTTAAGCTGTTCGGGCGTTTGCGCCGGAAGCGCCGGGATGAAAAGCAGCAAGAGGCCTGTCGCCATGTAAGATTTCAATCGGTTCATAATAGGCCTCTGCTATGTTAAAAATACGTCCGGCACCTGCATGACGGGCATGATGGCGGCTATTTTCGAGGGCACGTCAAAGCCCGACGTACATTTCACCCTGCAATTCTTGCCGCAATTCGCGCATGTTTTTCCCGCCAGGTTCAGTTCCAGCAGCGTCTCCTTTGCCAGACCGGCATTTTTGTAGCCGTAGGCATACATATATGCGCGCATAATGTCCGGAACAGGCAAATGTTCGACACACGCCTCCCGGCATTTCCCGCATTGCAGGCAGTACAGCAGTTCCCGCTCGCAAAGCATCGCGAGGTATTTCCTTTCCGCATCCGTCAGTTCCGGCTGCCGGACGGCCGCCAGACATTCTTCAAACTCAGTGAAGTTGGTGAATCCGGGGATGATGGTGGCGATGTTTTTGTTTTGCCAGACCCATTTCAGGCACGCCCGGGCGTTGATTTTCTTCTTCCCTTCGGCGTCTTCCGCGCCGCCCGTCATCGTCTTCATCGCTACAAAACCCAGACCGGCCTCGACACCCCGTTCGATGGCTTCGTCCGTCTCCTTGAGATTGGGTAGCTTAAAGTTGTAGCTCAAGAGAACGACATCGTAAATCCCTGCGCGGACGGCAGCATCAATCTGTTCGGGTTTGTTGGCATGGGTGGAAATCCCGATGTGGCGGATTTTCCCGTCTTCCCTGAATTTTTGCAGCAGGCGGACGACCCGTTCGTCCTCGATCGATTCCACATCTCTAATCGCATGGATGTAGAAAATCTCCACATAATCCATTTCCAGGCGTTTCAGGCTCTTGTCAAGCAACGCCGTAAACTCTTTCTCGAAATTTTCGCCCAGCGGATAACCGAATTTGCCCTTTGTGGCAATCTTGAACGAATCGCGCGGCTTGTCACGGAAAAACTTTCCCAGCATTTCCTCATTGCGTCCGCCCTGATAGCCGTGCGCCGTGTCGAAAAACGTCAAGCCGGCCTCATAGGCGGCTCTGACCACATTCGGATTATCCGCACGCATCACCCCCATACTCAGGATGGGGACTTCCAACCCTGTCCGACCCAGTACACGGGTGGGATACTCCTTTTCATTTGTCTTACTGCCGGACGACACGTCCCCTGTCGATGCCGCCACGTTCGGGAAGAGCAAAGCGCCCGCCCCGGCTGTTGCCGACCAGCGAAAGAAATTCCGCCGATTCACTTTTTTTGTTTCCATCACAATTGCATTTTTTAAAATAAACAACTTCCTCAAATTTCATCACAAAAATAGTCCATGCCCTGATAACCGCAAATTTTTTAGCAGAAAGATTTCATTTCCGCAAAACAAAACGAATAAAGAAAATTGCAAAGCGAAAAATCCTCTTCTTAAAACGGGCATTATTTGGGGAGCATATTTCCGTGAGAAATACGGTCATTTTTTACCTCCCACCACAAGGGGCACAACGTTTTTACACAAGGGACACGTTGGCGTTTTTGCGACCTTTGTGTAAAAACGTTGTGCGCTTTGCGGTTAAAAAATTTCGGAACAAAAACGACCCTTTGAATTGAAAATCGACGCAGTCAAATGCCCCCCGGACATGCGATTTTTTGGAAGTAGTGAAAAGATACGGTAACTTTGCGAACGTATTTAATTTGTGATTGATGATGCAGTGTCATGTCCTTTTTTCAAACCTTAACCGGATTGTAACAGTACCGTTTCCGTTCTGTCACAGTTCCGTTTTATTTTTGCCCGGAAAACAATGAATATGAAACATACGGAAAAAGAATTGCAGGCGCTCAAGGAAGAAGTGAGCCACATGTGGAAACTGGTTCTTTCCCAGCTCGAAAAGGCAAAGCAGGCTTTTTTGAACGGGGAAGTCGAACTGGCGCGCGAAATCGTGAGCCGGGAAAAAAGAGTAGACGCTTTCGAACTGAAAATCGACAGCGACTGCGAAAATTACATTGCCCTGTACAGCCCGGTGGCTGTCGACTTGAGGCTGGTGCTGTCCCTGATCAAGATCAGCATTACGCTGGAGCGTATCGGCGATTTTGCCGAAAGCATTGCCCGCCACGTCATCGACCGGGATGGCTGCCTGCAGGATGCGCAAATCGTGGAAGAACTACAAGTCGAAAAAATGTTCGATACGCTGATCGGCATGTTGTCCGACAGTTTTGTGGCGCTCGAATCGGAAAACACCCGGCTGTCGGGAAAAATCATGGCCAAAGACAACGAAATCGACATCCTTTACCGCACTTCTTTCGACATACTCACTCCTTATCTACAGGAAAATCCGGCCCGCATCCGTTGCGGACTGAAAACGATCCTGATTCTCCGCAAACTCGAACGGATTGGCGATCACTGCAACAACATCGTCGAGGAAATTGTATTTTACGTAGACGCCAAAGTGTTGAAACACGGAGGAGGACATTAACCGGCAGCAAACCGTTTCAATGATGAATACAAACCGTACAAAAACAGCAAAAATCCTGGTTGTCGACGACGAACCGGTGATTTGCGAAGTCTTGGAGTTCAATCTGAGCAACGAAGGTTACGACATTACCTGCGCTCATTCGGCGGAAGAGGCGTTGAAAAAACTCTCGCCCGATCATTCGCTTATCCTTCTCGACGTGATGATGGGCGGCATGTCGGGCTACAAATTAGCCGAAACCCTGCGGCAAAAGAAGAACGGGACACCCATTATTTTCCTGACGGCCAAGGATACGGAAAACGACATGCTGACCGGCTTCTCCGTCGGAGGCGACGACTACATCTCAAAGCCGTTTTCGATCAAAGAGGTGATTGCCCGCGTGAATGCCGTACTGCGAAGGACGGGAATAGCCGGTAAAAAGCCGGAGCGGAAACTTGTTTTTGATGATGTGGTCATTGATTTCGAATTGAAGGAACTGGTCATCGGAAACGAAAAAATCCCGCTGACGAAAACCGAATTTGAACTGATTGTCGCGCTTTCCGAACATCCCGACCGGATTTATGCGCGCGAAGAAATCATCGACCGCGTCTGGAAAGACACGCCTTTCATTACGG
>JAISWC010000353.1 GCA_031271245.1 Tannerella sp.
CCTGGATTCCCAGCGTATAGTTTCCTCTTCCGTCGAGTTTGCTCTCGATTCCCTTGAAGTCGCGGATACGGGGCAAAGCCACGCGCACCAGTCTTTCCAGAAATTCGTACATCTTCTCGTGACGCAAGGTAACCCTCACGCCGATGGGCATTTTCTTGCGCAGTTTGAAGTTCGAAATATCTTTCTTCGAGTAGGTGGCAACGGCTTTCTGGCCGGTTATGCCGGTCAGTTCGGCAATCGCCACGTCAATGATTTTCTTGTCGGCCGTTGCGATACCCAGTCCCTGGTTGATTACAATTTTCTGTAATACGGGGACTTGCATCACCGACTTGTAACTAAATTCGTTTTTCAACGCGGGAACAATCCGTTCCCGATACTCTTTTTTTAGGCTGGCCAGATTACTCATCACTTAATTACCTCCCCTGATCTTTTAGCATAGCGTATCATTACTTCTTTTTCTTTTCTCCGTCCGAGGCGTGTCGGTTTTCCCGACTTCGGGTCCAGCAGGTTCAGGTTGGAAAGATGAATCGAAGCTTCCTTCTTTATGATTCCTCCCTGCGGACTTTTGGCGCTGGGTTTGGTATGTTTCGATACCATGTTCACGCCTTCCACTATCGCCCGTCCTTTTTTTACAAGCACCTGCAGGACGCGCCCGGTCTTCCCCTTGTCTTCACCGGTATTTACAAATACGATGTCGCCTTTTTTTATGTACTTACTCATAACTGTTTCCGATTAAAGCACTTCGGGTGCAAGTGATACAATTTTCATATTCGTCGCACGCAATTCTCTGGCTACGGGGCCAAAGATACGGCTTCCTCTCAGTTCGCCCGCTGCGTTCAGCAATACGCAGGCATTGTCGTCGAAACGAATGTAGGAGCCGTCCTGACGGCGGATTTCCTTTTTCGTCCTCACGATGATGGCTTTGGATACGGTGCCCTTTTTCACGTCGCTTGCCGGAATGACGTTTTTCACCGTCACGACGATGACGTCGCCTACGGTGGCGTAACGCTTGCGCGTCCCGCCCAACACGCGGATACACAATGCTTCCTTCGCTCCGCTGTTGTCAGCTACTATTAATCTTGATTCCTGTTGTATCATCTTACTTCGCCCTTTCTACTATTTGTACCAGCCGCCATCTTTTCGTCTTGCTCAAGGGGCGGGTTTCCATAATCTTTACTACATCACCGATGTTACATTCGTTTTTCTCATCGTGCGCGTGATACTTCTTTGTCTTGCTGACAAATTTTCCGTAAATGGGGTGTTTCTCTTTCCATTTGACGGCAACCGTGATGCTTTTATCCATCCTGTTGCTGGATACCACGCCTGTTCTTTCTTTTCTTAATCTTCTTGTTTCCATCAGGCTTTGCATTATTTATTGTTCTGTTTTCTCTGATGCCGTTCCGTCAACAGACGGGCAATTGTCTTGCGCTGTTCCTTGATCTGCGCAGGATTATCCAGCGGCGAAATGCTATGGTTAATCTTTTTCTGCTCCAAAGACAGTCTTTCGGCTTCGATTCTCTCGTCGAGTTCCCGAGTGTTCAGTTCTTTTATTTCCTTAATCTTCATAGCGTTTACAATGTTTGATGTTGCATGTCATAATCACGGCGCACCACGAATTTCGTTGTCACGGGAAGCTTTTGTGCAGCCAGGCGCAAGGCTTCCTTGGCGACGTCGAAGGGTACTCCTTCTATCTCAAATAACAAGCGTCCGGGTGTCACAGGAGCTACAAATCCTTCAGGATTTCCTTTTCCTTTACCCATACGTACATCGGCCGGTTTCCTCGTAATGGGTTTATCGGGGAAAATCCGTACCCAAACCTGTCCCTGGCGTTGCATATAACGTGTGACGGCAATACGCGCCGCCTCAATCTGGCGGCCTGTAATCCATTTGTATTGCAGGGACTTGATCCCAAACGAACCAAATGCCAGCTGATTGCCACGTTGTGCAAAGCCTTTCAGACGGCCTTTTTGTTGTCTTCTAAATTTTGTCTTTTTAGGTTGTAACATTTCTTTTCTGATTTATAATGTTGAATTATAAAATGGGTAACGGCCATTTTTAAACTTACAATTTATTTTCAAACTTCATTTCTGCGATTCCATCGATTTTATCCATACAATGGGGCGAACTCGATTTTACAGACTTGTTGTCAGTCCCATAATAAAACGTAATCGCCCTTCCTTCCTCATCCAGATGATCGAATTCTCTAATCTTGTAAAACACGCGTCCGTCTTTCTCCTTTCTGATAAAAAGAATATCTCCCGAACTTAGCTTTTTATCTTCTCCATCCCCGAATCGGCGGATGAATAAAATATCTCCATTTCCAATGCCTCTTGCTGCCATACAGTCTCCTTCCGCTATACGCACGTCATAATTTTTCGGACACACTTTTTTTCCATTCGAATAAAAGGTGTCGAAAGGTGTAATACGAATATTACTACTGTCATCCCTGAATGAATGTTTATCGCCGCGACCGGCATGAACCGTTCTTACCGGAATTATATTCTTTATATAAAGATATCCCGCAATAAAAGGCAGTGTACAAATAATGGCCGCCACAATCAAAACAATTATTAAATTAGTCGTATCTATCATATAGCTTAAAATTACTTTTTCAACATGTTTCCATTCGACATATTATGCGCGTTATTCAGCAATATGGATTCAGCCTTGTATATAATCAAAATGGCAATATATATAATAAACAAACAAGGCAACAAATTTACTTTCAAAACAAAACCTTCCTTCATTTTGAAAGCCAGAAATGTCATTGTCGACGCTATTACCATGTTTATAAATAACAAGAATTCTATATGCATACTTGGAGAACGATGTTTGCTCGTGAGGTATGTTATATATCTGTCCACATACAACATGAAAACAAGCCCCATATTAACCAGCAGCATTGCATACGACGAATGAATATCTATCAGTTTATTTTCAAAACCAATACCATCCACCCTGATATAATTAAATATCAGTTCTCCGTATGAAAAAGCCGCCAGAATGGCTATCCAAACTATTGCAATCGAATATCTTATAAACATTTTAATCATACATTATTGGCAACTCGGATTGAAGCAGAATAGTGACTTATTTATTTTTTCTATCCCTGTCGCGATCTCTATTATCTCTGTCTCTGCGGCGATTTCTCCGATCGTTTCGATGATGATCGTTACGACCGCCTCCTTCGTTGCCTCCGCGATAACCGCTAAAATCCTTCGAGAAGGAGAACGACGGTGCGAGGTCTTTCTTGCCATAGACTTCGCCGCGGCAGATCCACACCTTGATTCCCAGCAGACCGACCTTGGTCAGCGCTTCGGCCAGTGCATAATCTATGTCCGCGCGGAAGGTGTGCAGCGGTGTACGGCCTTCCTTGTACATTTCCGAGCGTGCCATTTCGGCGCCGTTCAGACGGCCGGAAACCTGTACCTTGATGCCTTCGGCGCCCATGCGCATGGTTGATGCGATGGCCATTTTCACGGCGCGGCGGTAGGCGATTTTTCCTTCCAGCTGACGGGCAATATTCGTTGCCACAATCACGGCATCCAATTCCGGACGCTTGATTTCGAAGATATTAATCTGAACTTCCTTGTCCGTGATTTTCTTCAATTCCTCTTTCAGTTTGTCGACTTCTGCTCCGGCCTTGCCGATGATAATTCCCGGACGGGAGGTACATACGGTAATCGTAACCAACTTCAATGTACGTTCAATTACGATGCGCGATACGCTTGCCTTTGCCAAACGGGCATTCAGATATTTGCGGATTTTCGTGTCCTCCAGCAGGGTGTCGCCATAATTGTTGCCACCGTACCAGTTGGAGTCCCAACCCCGGATAATTCCCAAACGATTACTTATCGGATTTACTTTCTGTCCCATTTGTATCAATTTTCACTTTCGTTGTCATTATTCAATGTATCTACAAACAAGGTCACATGGTTGGACCGTTTGCGAATCCGGTAGCCTCTGCCCTGCGGGGCCGGACGCATCCGCTTGAGCGTGCTTGCGCCGTCGACACTGATGGCCGTAATATACAACTCGCCGCTTTCCGCTTTCCGCTCGTTCTTCTGCTGCCAGTTGGATATGGCCGAGCGGAGCAGTTTTTCTACCTTTGCTGCTGCTTCCTTGTTCGAAAATTTCAAAACACCTAATGCCCGAAAGACCTCCATTCCCCGAATCATGTCCGCCACCAGACGCATCTTGCGCGGAGAAGTAGGAATATTTCGCAACTTAGCGAAATAAACGGATTTTCGGGCCTCTTTTATTTTTTCTGCTGATTCTCTTTTTCTTGCACCCATATTTGTTTTTTCTTTTTATTTCTTACTTCCTGTTTCCCGAATGACCACGGAAGATACGCGTCGGAGAGAACTCGCCCAACTTGTGACCTACCATATTCTCTGTTATAAACACAGGGATGAATTTATTCCCATTGTGAACGGCTATCGTGTGCCCAACGAAATCCGGCGAAATCATCGAGGCTCTCGCCCATGTCTTGATGACCGTCTTCTTGCCTGACTCATTCATTGTCAGCACTTTCTTTTCCAGTTTCACATTGATATATGGACCTTTTTTTAACGAACGACTCATAGTTTTCTCAATTAATCCGTTTTACTTTTTCCTTCTTTCAATTATATACTTGGAAGAATGTTTTTTGGGCGCTCTCGTTTTCAAGCCCTTTGCATACAGACCGGTACGCGAACGGGGATGACCTCCGGACGCACGGCCTTCGCCGCCGCCCATGGGATGGTCTACCGGGTTCATCACCACTCCGCGGTTGCGCGGACGGCGTCCCAGCCATCTCGAACGGCCGGCCTTGCCTGATTTTTCGAGCGCATGGTCCGAATTACCTACGCTTCCTATTGTCGCTTTACATACCGACAGGATTTTCCGGGTCTCGCCCGAAGGCATCCTGATGATGGCATAATCTCCTTCCCTCGAAGTCAACTGGGCGAATGCTCCTGCCGAACGTACCAGTTTGGCGCCCTGACCGGGGCGAAGTTCGATGTTGTGAATAATCGTTCCGACCGGTATTTGCTTCATCGGCAAAGAGTTGCCTATTTCGGGAGTTGCCTGTGCTCCCGACATCACTGTCTGGCCGACTTCCAGCCCGTTCGGAGCCACGATGTAGCTCTTTGCGCCGTCCGCGTAGTACAGCAGTGCAATACGCGAGGTGCGGTTCGGGTCGTATTCGATCGACTTTACGGTCGCCGGAACGCCATCCTTGTTTCTCTTGAAGTCTATCAAACGGTACTTTTGCTTGTGGCCGCCGCCGATGTAACGCATCGTCATCTTTCCGGTGTTGTTGCGGCCACCCGTACGTTTCTTTCCTACTACAAGAGACTTCTCTGGTGTACTTGCAGTGATTTTATCAAATGCACCAATAACTTTGTGTCTCTGCCCCGGTGTGGTGGGCTTTAATTTACGTATTCCCATTTCTTTATCAGATGTTACTGAAGAAGTCGATGACTTCTCCTTTTTTCAATGTGACAATTGCTTTTTTATAAGAAGACTGTCTGCCGCTGATGACGCCTGATTTCGTGTAACGGCTCTTGCGCTTGCCGGAATAGTTCATCGTATTCACGTCCTCCACGCTCACGTTATACATCGTTTCCACGGCCTTCTTTATCTCCAGTTTGTTCGCATCCGGAGAAACCCGGAAACCGAAACGGTTCGGTATCTTGTCCGTAATCGCCGTCTGTTTCTCTGTGACAATCGGTTTGATAATAATTCCCATTTCTTTTCTTCCTTATACGTTAAAAAGTTTCTCTATGATTTCTATCGAACTCTCCGTCAGAACGAGACTGGCTGCATCCAGCACCTTGTAGGTGTTCAGGTCGGAAGCCGTCGCTACGCTTGCTTTTTGCAGGTTACGCGCCGACAGGTAAACGGTTTTGTTATTCTCCGGCAAAACGAGCAGCAGTTTACGATTATCGAGGTTCAAGCCCTTCATGATGGCGATGAAATCCTTTGTTTTCGGTGCCTCCAGCGAGAAATCCTCCACCACGACGATGGCGTTTTCCTTTGCTTTGTACGAAAGGGCCGATTTGCGCGCCAGCGCCTTTACTTTCCTATTCAGTTTGAAACTGTAATCTCTCGGCTTCGGGCCGAAGACACGGCCGCCGCCGACCAGCAAAGGCGAGTTGATGTCGCCGCGACGGGCGCCGCCGCCACCTTTCTGACGAATCAGCTTGCGTGTACTGCCCGACACTTCGCTTCTTTCCTTCGATTTGTGCGTCCCCTGACGCTTGTTCGCCATAAATTGCTTGACAGCCAGATAGATGGCATGGTCGTTCGGCTCGATGCCAAAGATCGCATCGTTCAAAGTAACCGTCCGACCGGTATCTTCTCCTTTTATATTCAATACGTTCAGTTCCATTACTTCTTAATTAATACGATTGAACCTTTCGCTCCGGGTATCGAACCTTTTAACAGCAAAAGGTTGTTCTCCGGCAATATCTTGATTACCTGCAGATTTTGAATTGTTACCCGCTCATTACCCATCTGTCCGGCCATGCGTGTTCCCTTGAACACCTTGGCGGGATACGAACATGCACCCACACTGCCGGGGGCGCGCAGACGGTTGTGCTGGCCGTGTGTGGACTGTCCCACACCGCCGAAACCGTG
>JAISWC010000033.1 GCA_031271245.1 Tannerella sp.
AAACAGCCGGCGACTGTCGACCGTGTAGTGATACAGGAAAATATCGCAAAGGGAGAACGCGTGCTGGAATATCGTGTCGAAGGAAAACAAAATGGCGAATGGATAAAACTGTCGTCCGGAACAAATATTGGACACAAACATATCGACAAGTTTCCTCCACAGTCTGTCAGCGAAATAAGATTAATCGTTACGGAATGTAAAGCCAAACCGCAAATAAGGAATTTTGCAGTGTATGAACTTTATAAATAAATCGGCTAAATCTTTTTTTTGAGGTGCTATTGCCTTTTTCAATGTATTTAAGGAGCATAAAAATTAGTAACTCATGTTACGCATCAGTCAATGTTACGTTGTCCTGAAAGGACGGCGTGATATTGACCGGTGTGTAACATGAGTGATTGAAATCGTTTTGTGTGTATACTTTGTGCGGTATAATAGCACCTCAAAAAAAGATTTAGCCCGGAGGGGCGGCGGTTGGCAATCCGGATTTTTGTCGTATCTTTGCGCCGTGTACTTGTAGAACCACGTTAAAAACAAGAAAAAAATGAAACATCCGGATGCTGCGCTTGTCTGCTTTTCCGGCGGACAGGACTCTACAACTTGCCTGTTTTGGGCAAAAAAACAGTTTGCAAAGGTGGAAGCCCTTTGTTTTACCTACGGGCAGAAGCATGTGCTCGAAGCCGAAGTTGCGCGCAAGATTGCGGACGGGGCGGGCGTGTATTTCCACCTGACGGACATCTCGTTGCTGGCCCGTCTGTCGTCCAATTCGCTCACCGATTCCTCCATCGAAATGGATATGGAAACGCCTGCCGGCGGCTATCCCAATACGTTTGTGCCGGGACGCAACCTGGTTTTTCTCGTCTTCGCCGCGATCCTGGCGCGGAGCAGGAATATCTTTCACCTGGTTACGGGCGTCTCGGAAGCCGACTTCAGCGGCTATCCCGACTGCCGGGATACGTTTGTCCGTTCGCTGAACGTGACGCTGAACCTCGCCATGGACGAGCAGTTTATCATCCATACGCCCCTGATGAACCGCGACAAGGCCGAAGTGTGGCAGTTGGCCGACGAACTGGGCGTGTTTGAACAGGTACGCACGCAGACGCTGACCTGCTACAACGGCATTCCGGCGGATGGTTGCGGACGCTGTCCGGCCTGCAAACTGCGTCGCGAAGGCCTGGAAAAATATCTCCTCATACGGCAACCAAAATCTTGAATATGGAAAAAAGGAAAGAAATGGAACGTTCGGAAGAAGCATTGACGGCGTTAGGCCGCAAGACGGAGTATCAGACAGCGTATGCTCCGCAGGTACTGGAAACATTTGCCAACCGGCATCCGGAGCATGATTACCGGGTGCGTTTTCACTGTCCCGAATTTACGAGCCTGTGCCCGATTACCGGACAGCCGGATTTCGCAACCCTGCAAATCGACTACATCCCCGACCTCCGGATGGTTGAAAGCAAAAGCCTGAAACTGTATCTGTTCGGTTTTCGCAATCACGGCGCTTTCCATGAAGACTGCGTCAACCTGATTATGAAAGACCTGATACGGGTGATGGATCCCAAATACATCGAAGTGACCGGTTTTTTCACGCCGCGCGGCGGCATCAGCATCCATCCGTTTTGCAACTATGGACGCCCCGGTACCAGGTACGAATCCTGGGCCGAAGAGCGTCTGGCCCGTTATCCATTACGCCATGAGTAAGTACGGAGAAACGGCAAGACCCGACTTTCTTTTCGAAAGCAGCTGGGAGGTATGCAACAAGATCGGGGGCATCTACACGGTACTTTCCACCAAGGCGCGGACGCTGCATCAACAGTACGGAGACCGTGTGATCTTCATCGGCCCCGACTCCGGACAGCCTGCTCCCGATTTCATCGCCGATCCGTCGCTTTTCTCCGAATGGACAGCGTACGTCAGGGCGCACGAGACGCTGCGCCTCAAGACGGGACGCTGGAACGTCGCCGGGAAGCCGCCCGTCATACTGGTGGACTTCAAGCCCTTTTTTGCCGAACGGAACGCATTGTTTTTCGAGATGTGGGAAACGTTCGGCGTGGATTCTTCCGTGGCATACGGCGACTACGACGAATCGTGCATGTTCGCCTGTGCCGCGGCGCTGACCGTACAGAGTTTTTACCGCTTCCATCACCTGGAAGACAAACGGGTCGTAGTTCACTTTGACGAATGGATGCTGGGGATGGGGCTGCTGTATCTCCGGAAACACCTGCCCGCCGTAGCCACCGTTTTCACGACCCATGCCACGACCGTCGGACGTTCCATCGCCGGCAACGGCAAACCGCTCTACGGGTATATGAAGGGGTATGATGGCGACCGGATGGCACGGGAACTGCACGTCGAAGCCAAACATGCGCTGGAGAAACAGGCGGCGCACCGGGCCGACTGTTTCACGACCGTCAGCGACATTACAGCCCTGGAATGTGCCCGGCTGCTGGACAGGGCGCCGGACACGGTCACGCCGAACGGCTTCGAACCGGACTCTGTCCCCTCGGGCGAGGCCTATGACGCCAAACGCGGCAGGGCGCGACAGACTCTGCTCCGCGTGGCGGAAAAACTGCTGGGCGCGCCTGTCGATCCGGAGGCGTTCCTGGTTGCGACCGGCGGGCGCTATGAGTACCGCAACAAAGGCATCGACGTGTTTATCGACGCGATGAACCGTCTCCGCCTGTCTGGCGAGCTGCGGCGCGAGACGCTGGCTTTCCTCCTGGTGCCTGCCTGGGTGTATGCGCCCCGGGCCGACCTGAAAGCGGCGCTGGAGCAGGATTTTCCGCAGACGGTTCCGATGCAGACGCCTTTCCTCACGCACTGGCTCCACCGGATGGCGGATGACCCCGTGATGAACTTTATTTTCCACGCCGGTTTTTCCAACCGCCCGTCCGACAGTCTGAAAATCATCTTTGTCCCCTGTTACATGGACGGCAACGACGGCATTTTCAACCTCTCCTACTACGACCTGCTGATCGGGATGGATGCTACCGTTTTCCCCTCCTACTACGAGCCGTGGGGGTACACGCCGCTGGAAAGCATCGCTTTCGGCGTCCCGACGGTGACGACCGACCTGGCCGGATTCGGCGCGTGGGCGAAAAACGTCGTCGCCGGAGAGACGATGGATGATGGCGTGGCCATAGTCCGCCGCACGGACGACAATTATTTCGAGGTGGCGGAAACCGTTGCCGGCATACTGCTTGCTTTGAGCCGGAAGAAGGACGCCGAACGGAAAGCCGTCCGGCAAGCCTGTTTCGACCTGGCTGCCAAAGCCGGATGGAAACACTTCATCGCCCGCTACGACACGGCGTATGAGCTAGCGCTTGCCAGGGCGGCGGAAAGGAATAAAACAACTTATGAATAAAGAAAAATAATAATGTATGGATTTTAAAGAATTGCTGAGACCGGATGTCATCGGGAAAGACGAAGAAGTGATGGCGTCTCTCCGTCGCTCGCCGTATCCCGTCATACTGTATGGCGCGACGGAGGACGTGGGAGACCGGATCGTAAAAAAACTGTCGGAAAACGGCCTGCACATTGCCAAAGTGGCGGTGGACGGGGACTGTCCCGCCGCTACCGGTACACCCGCCCTGTCGGGCATGGAGGTTTGCACGCCGGCGGAGGCGGACGGACACCTCGCGGCATACCACGTCATTATCGGTTTTGTCAAGGGCTATCGCCAGGTGGAGCATATCGCGCGGAAGTTCCGTAATGCCCGGTCGGTAGAATACCTTTCCGAACTGTTCGACATGGAAATCCTTACGCCGTCGTTTGTCATGAATCACCGGGAACCGCTGGAAGCCCTTTACGACAGCCTTTGCGACCCGCTGTCAAAAGATTCCTTCGTTGCTTACCTGCTGGCCAAAACCCGTCAGGACATGCAGTACATCCAGCCTTATTTCGATAAGATACAGTATTTCCCGACCGGATTCTTTACCTTGACAGACCATGAATCGTATTTCGACTGCGGCGCTTTCACCGGCGACACCATCGCCGATTTCCTGAACGCGACCGGCGGCAAATACCGCCATATCTGGGCGGCCGAACCCGACCCGTCCAATTACCGGCAACTGGTGCGCTACATCACCGACCGGCAATTAACCGACATTGATATGATAAACAGGGGGATATACAGTTTTACCGGCCAGTTGCCTTTTCAGGCGGAAGGGAGTATGCTGTCGATGATTACGGAAGATGCGTCGCAGGTCGTCGACGTGGATACCGTCGACCATATCGCGGCCGGCCAGCCGGTGACTTACCTCAAAATGGATGTGGAGGGCGCCGAACTGATGGCGCTGCACGGCGCCGGGCAAACCATCCTTGCACATCGGCCACTGCTGGGCATCAGCATCTATCACAAGCAACGCGATTTGATTGACATCCCCGCTTTCATCAAGTCCCTGGCGCCGGAATACCGGTTTTATTTCAGGGTGCACAAGAAACTGGCCATAGACACTGTCTTATACGCCGTTCATATTTAAGCATTAGCCCGGTGACGACGTTCCGGGCTAATGCTCGGTTCGGCTTTCAGCCTTTCCTATGACAGGGCAGCGATCGCAGAACCTGTCAGGTTGGCATTCTCCATCCTGTCGATGTCGACACGCACGTCTTTCAGGTCGAAACTGTCCAGCAAACTGCGGAGCGTGGCGTTTACAATATCCTTGTAATTAATCCCCTTGCGGTCTTCGCTCCAGAAAAGACTGCCCTCGGCTATCAGACGGATGTTCTTCACCGCAGGGTCATGCGAAATCAATACCAGCGTCAATCCGGCCAGAGAGGCTGCAACCAGCCTGGCGGAACGTTCGTATATCCAGCGGGCTATACGCACGTGGCGTTCCTTGTGAATATCGGGATACCCCATGATAGTCGTCAGTTTCCGTGCATCGAACTTCTCTTCAAACTCGTCGAAGGGAAACGACGCCTTGAGTATTTCGCCCAGATACATGCCCGAAACGGCCTTTTCGAAACGTTGCGCCCCCCTGTTGTCCGACAGGGCGTCGACAATATGGTCGACATTCGTCAGATACGGCGGAACAAAGTTGCCGGATTCCAGATTGATCGGCAGAGATTTCCCGTCCGCCGCCTGCGCATCCAGTTTGGCTATCCGGTCGGCCCGGACGAAGGTGGCCATGTTGGTACCCGTCCCCACGATCAAGCCGATATAAGCGTCGTAGTCGCTGCGCGTCAGGCCGGCAAAAAGGCTGGCCACCGTGTCGTTAATCACCTTGATGCTGGTAAAGGGCGGGGTGCTTTGCGCGTTCAGATAGTCCACCAGCGGTTTGCCGACCGGCTTACCCACCATCGAGGGGATATCCACGCCTTTCGTCCAGCGAAGCAGCCGGGCATCGCCATTCGGCATGGATTCGGCCGGATAGGAGAAGCAATAGCCGATGGATGTTTCTTCCTCCCGTTTGATCTCCTTGATTAGGTCGGCCTGTTCTTCAAACAACTGCTCCTCGGTGAACCCGGGTGTCTTCATGACGGAAAGATCTTTTTTGAAACCGTTTTCCGGGCGAATCGCTGTCTTGCCGTCAACAAAGTCGACGGAAGCCACCCGGTAGTTGGTTCCTCCCAAATCCAGCACAACTGCTTTTCCGTTCACGTTAGACGTCTTCGGATAAATGAATGTCGGAATACACTGGACCTCCTGATTTTCGAGTCTCAATCCGGCCTCCACTTTGTTCTGAAGAGATTCCGCGATCTCTTTCAACTGTTTAATACTCAGTTCAAAAATGTTATTGTTCATCTTCTTTCAAATTATAATTATACAGATAACAGAATTAGAAATTTGCCGCAAAGGCGGTGTTTTCATGCTGCAAAGTTATAACAATATCTTTCTTTTGCAATATTATTTTTTCTGGAGGGTACATTTCAAATTGTACCCTCAGAAACTTCGTTGAGGCTTTGGACTGTCAGTTCATCTCTTCAATTCACCAGATTGGGGCGATGGACAGTCGGTCCATCTCTTCAATTCTCCAGGTTGAGGCGATGGACAGTCGGTCCATCCCTTCAACTCACCAGGTTGAGGCTTTGTACTGTCGGTCCATCTCTTCAACTCACCGGGTTTGAGGCTTTGAACGCTGTATCGTCCGAACGGCGCGACAATTTGAAATGTACCTTTTCAGGCAAAGAAAAACCGCATACTTGCAAGCCGAAAAAGCCTCCTCTCCCTGTCTGTTTACTTGCAGAAAAATTCTATCTTTGTACGATTAATAACAAACACCTAATTGCAATACAATGATTAAAAAGATTCTATTTATTTTCAGTTCGGCAGTTCTACTGCTTTTATCCGCCGGCGGGAAAGAAGTT
>JAISWC010000056.1 GCA_031271245.1 Tannerella sp.
ACGGAAACCGGGTCGATCTGGAAATGACGCTCAAGACCCTGCCGGCGGAAGACCCCATGGCGAAACGGATGTACCGCCCCTATTACATTAACCGGATGCGTATCGTGAGCGGTTACGACCCTTTGAATCCGGCGAAGAACGTGCCGGGAGATTCGGTACAGCAGCAGGATATCCGGATTTACTACATGGAGAAAGGACAGACCCTCCGTCCCGGCGTGCTGCTGCACAAGTGCTACATCACACCCGGTATGCTTTACAGCGAACGGAACGTCGAACAGACGTACCATGCGCTCATGACCCTGCGCACGCTGCGCTACGTGAACATCCGCTATGATGAATTTGAAGAAAACGACACGCTGAAACTGAACTGTACCATCCTCACCACGCCGGAGAAAACACAGGGTGTCGGCGTCGAAGTGGAAGGCACCAACTCGTCCGGCGATTTCGGTTTTGCCTCCGAACTGAATTATCAGCACCGGAATCTGTTCCGGGGTTCGGAACTGTTCTCGGCCAAAATCCGGGGGGCTTACGAGGCTATCTCGGAAACAAGAGGCTCGGGACGGGGCAATTACTGGGAATATTCCGGTGAAGCGTCCGTCTTGTTTCCCTCGTTCGTATTCCCGTTTATCCGCCTCGACCTCCGGCAAAAACTGCGTGCCACGACGGAGTTGAAACTGAGCTACGACCATCAGCAGCGTCCGGAATACCAGCGGGAAATCCTTTCGGGCGGCTGGAGCTATATCTGGCAAAACCGTGCCAGTTCCCTCGAACGCCATACGCTGAAACTGCTGGATGTGAACTATATTCATCTTCCTTACATCGACCCGTCATTCAAAGATTCTCTGCCCGACCTGACCACACTCTACAATTACAACGACTTGTTTATTTTCGGTTCCGGCTATACGTATTCCTTCAACAATTACGACCCGCTGAAACGCGACCGCAATACGTATTCTTTCCGGCTTTCCTTCGAATCGGCCGGCAACCTGCTGTATGGACTGTCCGGCCTGTTCGGCGCAAACAGGGACACCTACGGCCGCTACAAACTGTTCGGCCTCCATTATTCACAGTACATAAAGGGCGATATCGATTTCGCCCGGAGCATCATGATCGACGACCGCAATTCCCTGGCCGTGCATCTGGGCGGAGGGATCGGCTATCCTTACGGGAATGCAAAGGAACTGCCTTTCGAACGACGCTACTTTGTCGGCGGCGCCAACAGCAACCGGGGATGGTCGGTACGGTCGCTGGGGCCGGGCAGCATGCCGGTGACCGACCGTACTACATTTGTCAACCAGGTAGGCGATATCCGCCTGGACGCCAATATCGAATACCGTTCGAAACTGTTCTGGAAATTTGAACTGGCGGCCTACGTGGATGGCGGGAATATCTGGACCGTCCGGACATACGATTACCAGCCGAGCGGGAATTTCGACTTTACCCGTTTCTATAAGGAGATTGCCGTATCCTACGGTCTGGGCATCCGACTGGATTTTGATTATTTCCTCATCCGTCTCGACACGGGCATGAAAGCCTACAATCCACAGGAAAGAGGCCGCCTGAAATGGGCCATTCTGTATCCGGGACAGCGAGACCAGTTCGCCTGGCATTTTGCCGTCGGCTATCCGTTCTGAGGCGTCGGAGGGAAAAAAAAATCAACCTTGCAACTGTTTGAATTGCACATCGGACAGGGAAGAAACTTTGATTTGCGCGTAAAAAAAACTGCCGAAAACATTTCCGGGGATGCTTTTTTTGGCTACTTTTGCGCAATGAACAGAATGAACAGATAATATACATCATAATTATAATGAGAAAACGCTATATAAATATCATTGGCCGCTATTTAATGACAGTTTTTGTGCTGGGGCTTATGACAGGGTGTGAGGACATCACGCCCGAGATTGAAGGGAAGGTCGACCTTGTCGAATCACTGTTAGAGATTGGTTTGAAAGGGTATGCCATTGATTCCGTGTACACGGAGTTTGATTTCTACCGGGGAACAAACGCGCGGATTACAGGTTTTCGCAAAGGCATCATCCGTCATGAAAACGGAGCGATTCAGTCCATACAGTGGAGCAGTGCGTCGCCTTCGGTGGAATATGGCGGAAGCTATATTCACTATTCCTACGAGGGTCTTCGAAGCGAAATCTGGTTGAATGCGTACGGTTTCGCAGACAATGTGATGAACAGATACAGCGACGGCAGCCTCCAGTCCCGCCTGGAATATACTTACGATGCGGCGGGACGCTTGCAGTATGTCCGCGTGGAACGACCCGCAATGGAACCGATATATGTGGTTTACCAGTATCAGGACGACGCCGTTTCGATTCTGGAAGATGGCAACGTCTATCCGATTTCCCTGTCTGTCCGGGATGACGACAGTAATGAAGTAAAAAAACAGGATAACGTCGGATATATATGCGATGTATTGAGATTCGGAACTTCTCCGCTGACCAACATAGTCATCATTCCGGACCTGTACTACCAGGGAATCTACGGTACGCCCGTCAAATACCTGCCGGCCGAAATGATTGAAAGCAGAATCCGGAATGGCTATCAATCCGTTACACGTGTAGGAAGTAGATATTTCTTCTATCAGTAAAAATGATTTTTCGGTCGTCGCCGGCAATTTCTTCGCTGCAAACTTAAGGCACTTCAATTTGTCGCAGCCAATGTCTCACAGGGATGACGTGTCGGTAGCAAACTGTGATCATTTGAAATGCATTCCGAAAAAATAGTATTTTCAGGTCGTTTTCCGAAGAAATTTTACAATTGTTTATTATCTTTGCGGCGAAAATAGAAGATGATAATTTCAATAAATGATAAAGATAACATTTCCAGATAATTCCGTCAGAGAATATGCGGAAGGGACTACTTCCATGCAGGTAGCAGAAAGCATCAGTCCGCGATTGGCAGAGAGTGTGTTGGCCGCCAAAGTGAACGGAGAAGTATGGGATTTAAGCCGTCCTCTCCGGCAGGATTCGACGCTTCAGCTGCTCAAATGGGAAGATGAAGAAGGCAAACATGCTTACTGGCATTCGAGTGCGCACCTGATGGCCGAGGCGCTGCAGGAACTATATCCGGGCGTCAAGTTCGGAATCGGACCGGCCATCGAGAATGGCTTTTACTATGACGTAGACCTGGGGGATGCCATTCTTACGGATAGCGACTTTGCCGCCATTGAAGCTAAAATGCTGGAACTGGCTGCCCGGAAAGAGGCTATTGTACGGCAGAGCATCTCGAAAGCCGACGCACTGAAACTGTTCGGCGACCGCAACGAAGTGTACAAGACCGAATTAATCGGCGAACTGGAAGACGGACAAATCACCACCTATACGCAGGGCCGTTTCACCGATTTGTGTCGCG
>JAISWC010000066.1 GCA_031271245.1 Tannerella sp.
CCGGGCAGCCCGCGCCAACCGCCCGCCGAACGGGACTCCGGGAAAGCAGGACTTTTACTGGCGCCAAGACATCTACAAGACCTTCTATTTCCAGCGGGGCATTCATTCGCTCTATGCCCTGCTGGCAGACAGTTATAAGACCTTCGACTGGCAGGCCGGCGTGCGCGCCGAACACACGCACCGCGTGCTGAAAAGTTCCAAAGAATGGGCCAACCGCACGGTGAACCGCCTGGAACTGTTTCCTTCCGTTCATCTGGGATATACCTTCCCGCACGAACACCGCCTGATGGCGTCGTTCTCTTACCGCACCACCCGTCCGGCGCTGTTCTACATGGAACCGTACATCACCTATCGCGATTACTATTCCGCCGAAATCGGGAATCCGGACATCCGTCCCGAATACATTTACGTGTACGAGTTGAACTATCACAAGAACATGGGCGGACATTCCATCTCGGCCACGCTGTTTCACCGCAACCGGCGCGACAAAATCGAACGGCTGCGCGTCCCGTATGAAGCCGGCGTAACGCTCGACTCTATGGCCAACGTGGGGAATGACTATTCGACCGGAATGGAGCTGAGTTCCCAGTTGCAGCCGGCACACTGGTGGAACATCACACTGAACGGCAGCTACTATCATTACAGGGTGGAAAACAAACTGGCCTCGGCCGGCGGCCGCAACGAAACAAGCCGCAACTACGAACTTATGCTGAACAATGGCCTGTACGCTGGCAAGAATACACGGATACAGCTGGACGGCAACTTCGTGGGACCGTCGGTCACTACGCAGGGACAAACCTCGGCCTTCTGGTACGTCAACCTGTCGGTACGTCAGCAGATGCTGAACCGCAAACTGACCGGTACGCTTGCCTTCCGCGATGTGTTTAACTCCGCACGCTACGACAGCCGTATCCATACCTCGAACCTGGAATCTTCAACGCAAATCCGCCCTTTCTACCCGTTAGTCTCGCTGACGCTGGCCTATACGTTTAACAATTTCAAACAGAAAAGCGCCGGAGGTAGAGAAGATCACGATCTGTTCGAAGGAACCAATCATTGAACAGGCAACCGTTCTATACTGCGCGCAGATTGGATATGTTCCACCTCAACCCCCGCTTTCCTTTACCAGCAAATCTATCCCTCTGCGTATCATATCCCTGAACGGTTCGGCAAATTTCGGATAATCAACTCTTTTGATCCCTCTTTTATTCCAACAGCCACTCATCCCCTGACTGTAGCTTATCTCCGGTAGGCTACCCGTTAAAATCAGCCTGTCATAACAGGATAAACTAAATCCGGCTTGGCCGGATCATGCGCAAAACTATCCCGCGTGCAGGAAAAACAGTTATCTTTGTTGTCCATATTAAATGAAACTTTTATGAACTTGCATTTGCGCTGTTTTTGTCCGCCTGACGAATATCGGGTATTTTCCAAACTGTCGGCAATAATGCTGACCGGCTGGCGTCATGACGTTTCAAAGGGAACGGCCACACGGGAAAACCGTCGTATAACCGATTTTCTTTCTTTCTGCAATAAAATGGCAAAAGGATTCGGCACGGTTTCAGACAGGCCGGGAGAGGAAATATGCGCTGACTTTGAATGTAGCATGAGCGAATACGAAGCAGCTATTTTTGTCTTCGAACACAGCGCGGTATATTATTCGAAACTGTGTGACAACAGTGATGAACAGGCTGAAACAGCCATACTTTCCGCGCTGCTGGCAAAACGACTGTATCAGTCTCTCATTTTGCCGGATCTGGAAATACTCATGGAAACGGAAACCGGCATTTATTTCAGAGATTTGGGCGGCGATTTGTCTGTTGCTGACAGTGCAGCGCTTATATGCCGGATATTTGCAGACAGCAAACGTATTGTTTATGTAGACACGCAAGAGCAGTGGGCGGAACTTGTTCACGATGACGGCGTTTTCCTGCATTTCGCTTCCATCACCGACAGTGAAATCAATCAGATCAAAGCAACTATATAAAGATCAAAACACATAAAAACAGCATGAAATGAAAGCAAGGTAGTATTGGAAGGGTAGTATGCAACGGGTGATTACAGCAGCGAGAGTGAGATAGATTTGGCGCTTGTGTGCCCGACCATCAGTGTTCGTTTGATACCGACGTCAAGCTGATGACATTGCGGCGAGGCGAAGACCTGGCCTCCATCATCGCCCGCCAGCGTCACGAAGACATCGAAGCGCAGCAAAGCGAAGCCCAACGCCTCCGCCGGGAAGTGGAACAACTCCGGGCCGAAAAGCGCAAATACGCAGCATAAAGGGAGCTATTCATTTAGCTCCCTTTTGTTTTTCCCAAAGCAACTTGAGTATTCATGCAGTAAATATCCGGCAATTTACCGGTTTGTCCTTTCAGAAATTGATATTGATTCCCGCCATGGCGTTAAAACTCTGCATCGGATAGCCATACCACAGTTCCTGTTTCTGAAACAGCAGGTTGTTCAGTTTGGCATACACGCCGAACGTGTCGTTGAAATTCCATGAGGCTGTCAGGTTCAGGTCGTTGAGGTTGTTCAAGCCCGCGATTTCACCGTAAAGCCAGGTACAGCGGTTGGCGCCCAGGTAATAGTCCAGCGCCAGCGTCAGCGGCTGAACGGGTTTGACGGTGAGGCCGGCATTAATTTCCACTTCCGGGAAACCAAAGGGCAACATTTCTTCCAGCCGTGGCCCGAACGTCCGGGTGTCGTTGTCGCCACTGCTGCTGAAAGAGGCGTTGTGATAAACGCCCTTAAGCGATACGTCCACCTGTCCGCGGTACGAATATTTCAGCATCGCGCCGACGTCAAAGACGGCCGCGTCGGGCTGGAGGGCGGTGCTGTAATTGCCGAACTCGGACAGGTCGTTACGGTAGGGCACAAAGAATACGGCGTTTTCGATGATTTTGTATCCGGCGAACACACTCAGCCAGAAGTCGCGCGTGACGCCGCTCCGGATGCCTGCCGTTGCGTCCAGCCAGGTGCGCGAGGGTAGCGTCGCACTGAAATAATCTATGTAGCGGTTCCGGTGCGCCAGTCCGGCGGCGTCGTTCGAGCCGATTTCGCCGCCGGCGTTCACGTAGAAGACCGTCCGGTTGGCGATTTGCATTTCCGCCGCGATGTTGGGCGAAACGAACAGGCGCGACGAATCGCCGGTAATCAGCATGACATTTGCACCCAGTTTCACGTGCCACGTCTCGCCGTCGATGCGGTAATAGGGCGTGAGCGTCGTTTCCAGGTAATTGCGGTATCCGAGCGAATCCACGCGGATAAACGGATAGACGTAATTGAAATAGTTGAGCCGGGCAGTGAGGCCTGCACGCTGTTCCTTTTCTCCGAGACGGACGTTCAGGTCAAGCAGTCCCGTTATGCGGTCTTCGCTGAGGCCCTTTACCTCTTTCGTCCGCCCGTATTTTTGGGAGAAATGTGTCCAATCGATGTCTGCGGTGTAACCGATTTTGGCGTTTCTGTTCGAGCGGATACCCGCATAGCCGCGCACGGTCTGGTTGGCCTGCCGGTCGGTACGGTTTGCCAGGCTGTCGAGGCCATGCCACACGGAAGATGCCATCTGCGAGGAGGTGAGCAGCGGCCAGCCGTAATAGTTGAAAGCCGTGTAGCCATACTCCGCTCCGAGACGCAGGACGCTGCCCGTGAACTGATGACGGAACCCGAGGCCGGCCAGATTGTCGTTCAATACGGCTTTCTGTTTGCCTTCCTGCGGGTAGGCGGGATATTGGTTCAGGTATTCGACCTCGCCGTTCGTGGAACGATGGGAGAGGTAGAGGTTCAGCAGGTCCTTGCCGGTATCGAGGATGTGATATCCCGCGTCGCCGTTCAGGTTCATGAACATCCCGCCGCCGAAATGGAAATAGCCGCGGCGTTTGTTGTACGGGATTTCCGTCAGGATGCTGCCGGACGGCAGGACGGTAAAATCTTTCTCCGGGTCGGCCGGGACGGTGAACGGCGAATAGTCTATCGACCGTCTGGTCACTTCCGGGTCTTTCACTTCGGGCAGCCGGTTCACTTTACTGGCGTCCTGTACGGTCGGGTCATATTCGCGTTCCAGCGTCATTTCCCGGTTCAGCCGGCTGTCCGGTTCCTGCGCTTCGACGGAAAGTGAAACGCCCGACAACACGACGATCGTCAATATCTGTATTTTGTTTGCTTTCATTGTCCTTTTACTGTTTTAGTTTCCCCAATCGCTGTTCGATCATGCCGGCAATGTCGTCTTTGCCCTTGTAGTTTTTTTGCAGACTCGTCAGGTACTGGCGCGCTTGGAAGTCGTCTCCCTTGCGAATGTACACGTCGGCCTGCAGAATGAATGCCCGCGCCAGCCAGTACTGGTGGGGAGTTCCCTTGCTGATGAAGTCGGCGAGTTCCTTTTCGGCTTTGTCGGTTTCGTTGCGGTCGAAGTAGGACTGCGCCAGCAGATACCTGGCTTCCGCGCCGTATACCGTCCGCGTGTTTTTACTCAAGACGGCCAGATCGGCTTCGGCCTTCTGCTTTTCGTTCAGTGCGATGTACGACTTGGCACGCAGGTAGCGCGCTTCTGTTTCAATTTCGGGAGAGAGTTTGGCACTTTTCAGCAGTTCCGTGGCCGCCTGGAGCGCTTCCGCCTGCTGGCCGGTAAACTGTGCGCAACGCATCACGCCGAGTTTTGCCGCGTCGCGATTCTCGACGGATTCGGCAATCTCCTGCAACTGCCTGAAACTTTTTATCGCCGCTGCGTAGTCTTTCTCCAGATATTCGATTTCTGCCTTGCGCGCCAGGGCATCTTCGCGGAAGTTCGTCTCTCCGCCGGCCAGCACCGTTTCATAGCGTTGCAGGGCTTCCGGATATTCCTTCTGCGAAAAGGCGATCTGCGCCAGGTAATAATTGGCGTTTGCACTGAACGCGCCGTGCGGGAAGTCGTTCAGGTAATTCCGCAAACTCCTGTGGGCGCCTGCATTGTCGCCCCGCATGAACAGTTTCTCGGCCGCAAAGTACGTCAGCGAATCCTGTTCGCTGATCTCCAGCTGCACGTCGCCGCCGAGGGAGTTGACGTAGGCCGCATACGATGCTACGTCATTCATGTCGACATAGACCGATTTCAGGTCCTGGAGGGCGATTTTGGCCTCCTCGCTGCCCGGGTAGCGCGCGATGACTTTTTTGTACTCGTCTAATGCCATCTCCGGCCGGTTGCTGTTGAAATAAAGCAACCCCAGCTGCAGACCGGCTTTGCGTGCCAGCGTGCCCTGCGGATAATGCGCAATCAGTTGATGAAATGCTTCCGCCGCTTTCTCGGAGTTTTCCAGCAGGACATACGAATGTCCCTTTTCAAACAGGGCATCATCGGCGTAAGGCGATTCCGGAAAATCGCGAATCAGCCGGTCCATCATGACGATTTTTCCCAGGTAGTCTTTTTGCAGTCCAAGCACAAATCCTCTCTGATAAAGGGCGTAGTCGCCGGACGAGGGTTGCAGGGAAGCTGCTTTCGAATAGCTTTCTTCCGCCGCGGCAAACTGCCGGTGGTAGAACTGACAGTCGCCAATCCGGTTGTAAGCGTCGGCATACGAAGCCGCGGAAACGTTCTTTTCCAGATCGGCATACTGCCGGAAAGCCGGGAGCGCCGATTCGTATCGATGCTGTTTGAAGTAACTGTATCCCAGGCCGTAGTATGCCAGCGCATACGTCTCGTCCGAACGGTCGTGGGCGTTGTTCAGGTAGGAGCGGAAGTCGGACGCCGCCCTGTCAAACTCGTTCAGCCGGTAGTAGGACTCGCCCCTCCAGAAATAGGAATGGCCGTATGCGTCCGCATCCTGCCTGTTCATGGCAATGGCGCGGTCGAAATAGTCGATGGCCTGTTCCGGTTCCTGAGCGGTATAGGCCTGCGTCCCCAGCTGGAAGAGCACGTTCTGGCGGGCGGCCTGTATTTTTGCGCTCGGATGGCGGATTTTATCCATCGAAGCCAGTGCCGACTCGTAGTTTTTGGTTGTCAGGTAAACCTCCACCAGATGGTCGTTTACCTTGTCGGCGTAACGGGATTCGGGGAAATCATTCAGGAAGTCTTCGAAAATCTTCACCGATTCGCCGAAGCCGGAAAACGATGTTTCGTGAATCAGCAGGGCGTAGTTATAGAGGGCTGTTTCCTGTACCTGTTTGTCGTAGGTTGTGGTTGCCGCCCATTCAAAAGCCATGCGGGCATTGTTTTTGTCGTCCATGTTCAGGTAACATTGTCCGAGATACAGAAACGCATTCTGGGTCAGTGCATCCTGCTCCTTGATGGTTTCCGAGAATGCCCGGACGGCCTTTTTGTAATCCTTTTTGTTGTAATGACACACGCCCAGCAGATAGAGGTCGCCCCGCATGGGCGCCCCGGCCGATTCCGCATATTGACTCAGCAGGGCAAGCGCCCTGTCCTGGTCGCCCTGATGATAATACGCATTTCCCAGTATCCGGTATATTTCGGTATTGTTGCTGCTGTTCGGATAGGTGTCCAGCAGTTCCTCGCCGCCGGCGATCGCCTTGCCGTACTGATTTTGCAGGAATTGAATCTGGGTAATGTAATACAGGCTCTGTTCGCGGTAGAGCGGACGGTTCTTCAATTCGGTAAATTCGCTCAGGGCCTCCCTGTAGTTTCCCTGTGCATAGTCAATGTAAGCCAGGTAATAGGAAGCCGCTTCGCGGTAAGTTTTCCCCGTTTGCCGGAGACGGAGGAAATGCGGTTGAGCGGCTTTCAGGTTGTCCAACTGCAGGAGCGAATACACCATCCGGAAAAGGTAAACCTCGCTCTGCGCCGGACTGAGCCGGTCTGCATCCGACTCGTTCAGCCAGTAGAGCGCCGTTTGCCAGGCGTCTTCGGCAAAATGAACGGAACCGAGCAGGAAACAGATTTCGTTGCGGTGGCGCGTGTCCGGATACGTCTCCAGATAGTGTTCCAGCACCTTGCCGGCGTCTTTGTGTCCCTGCTCGAAGGCAATGAACGCCAGCATATAGTCCGCTTCCTGTATCAAATCCCGGTCGGCGGACTGTTCCCTGTAAGCCTCGAGCTTGTCGGCGCAACCGGGATAGTTCTTCAAGTCAAAAAATTCCTTCCCTTCCAGAAACAGCCGCTCGGGCGACTCAAACTGCCGGGAACGCTGTCCGAACGTCCAATGGCATCCCAGCGTCAGACATAACAAAACAAGTATTTTCTTCATATCACTGCCAAATTTGACCTCTCCCCCGGCCCCTCCCCTGTGGGGAGGAGAGCGGAACGACGGTCACTTTTCTTTTAATCACTAACCATTAATCACTGCTTTTTGTTTCCCATCCCAGTGCGCTGGCGCCCAGTATGGCGGCGTCGCTTTCGTTCAGTTGCGAGAAGAGCAGTTTCGTCTTACCCTGATACACTTTCAGGACATTTTTCTCCATCGAACGCCGGATCGGGTCCATGATCAGTTCGCCGGCTTTCGTCAAACCGCCAAACAGAATGATGGCTTCGGGACTGGAGAAGGCGATGAAATCGGCAAACGCCTCACCAAGCATTTGCCCCGTCCTTTCGAAAATCTCGACGGACAGGCCGTCTCCCTTGACGGCGGCCTCGTAAACGTCTTTCGAGGTAATCGTTTCCGGATCCAGTTCGCGCAGCAGGCTGTAGTCCGTGCGTGTAATCAGCAGTTCGCGCGCCGTACGGGCGACGCCTGAAGCCGAGGTATAGGCTTCCAGACATCCCCGGCGACCGCATCCGCAGGAACGTCCGTTTTCGGGGCGGATAATCGTATGTCCCAATTCGCCGGCAAAGCCGTCGTGACCGTATACCAGGTTCCCGCCGACGACGATGCCGCTGCCTACGCCGGTGCCCAGCGTAATGACGATAAAGTCTTTCATGCCCCTGGCCGCGCCGTAGGTCATCTCGCCGACGGCAGCCGCGTTGGCGTCGTTTGTCAGCGTCACCGGAATGTCGGTTTGGTCCGTAATCAGTTGCGCCAGGGGAATCCGGCCTTTCCACGGCAAATTCGCCGCAAAGTCGATGTGTCCCGTAAAATAGTTGCCGTTGGGAGCGCCAATGCCGATGCCTCTGATTTGCTCTTTCCCGCCTACCTTGTCGGTAATCTCCTCCAACGCCTCCGCCAAAACGGCGACGTAATCGTTTACATCTTCATACTGACCGGTCTTTTCAATGCAGCCGCTGTGCAGGATGGCACCCCTTGCGTCCACGATTCCGAATTTGGTGCTCTGGCCTCCTACATCTATCCCGATTACATACGGTTTCTCCATAATGATTGTCCTTCTTAATATTTAGTTATACGATACGTTACTTTATTCCGGGGCAAAGGAAACGTATTTCTGCCAATCATGCAATATGGTGATAGTTAATTATTAATTATTAATGATTAATGATTGGGCGGACGCATTATTTTAATGATTATCTGTTACCTTAAAAAAGCGTTACGATAAAAACCGCCGCCGTTCCGGTCAAACTATTTGTATACTGCGCGCGGTCTGGAAGATGCTGAAAGATAACAGCGACAATGCTATCGGCGAGAAAAAACTGCAAGAGATCTACGACCGTGCAGTCAAATGTTTCGATTACGTTCTTGCGCAACAGAATGAAGACGGCGGTTTTTCGCAATGCGTGGACATCACGACCGGACAACGTTCGGTTTCGACGGTTTGCGGACGGACGATGGTTGCTTTTCCTTACACAACGGAAATCACCAGCGACAAAAAATATCTCGACGCCGCATTGAAAGCCGATTACAACACGTCGCAGCGGTTTTGAATACAAAGGCGTCATCTATCCGAACGAAGTAACGCTGGAACTGATGATCGAAGTGTGGGATTTGGAACTGGTGAAATGATTTATAAACAGGTATGCGGTTTACATCCCTGCTACATCGGTCATAAGGGTCTGTAGGGATGCAAATCCATATAATTTGCAGACAAATATTTCTTACTTTGAATGAAAATGGCTAACTTTGCGGAAAAGTTGATAAAATGGAAACAGTCAGTCAAATAAAAAAAATTAAAGCAGCATTGCTTTATATCCTGAAAGATTTTCCGGAAGGGGTAGACTATATCAAACTGTTCAAG